>CAYRSY010000171.1:0-2501 GCA_964427105.1 uncultured Dehalococcoidales bacterium | reverse complement strand
AAATATACATCAAGATTTTCGAAGAGATTCCCTATGCGGCTTTTGCCCATCTGTCGGTGGAGGAAACAGCGGAGATGGTCCGCCGCCTCATCATTGAAAAATTGAAGCTCATGAATGAATATACGCTGGGCGCTTCCGCCGTCCGCGCCTGATTATTTCAGGAGCGCCTGTCCGATTTTTTTCTGCCGGATCTGCGCCACCCGCTTTTTGAGGGCGCCCATCGCCTCCATGTCCCGCTGCAGATAAACGTTGGCATCGGGCCAGGCGGCGGCAAGAATGTCCCGGAGGCGGGCAACCGCTGCGTGGAAATCCGCGGCCATCCGTGCAAAGGCGACGGTCAGCGCGACGGGCGGCGGTTCTCCCCGGTCCAGGCAGTCCGCGGCTTCCCGGGCGACGGCCCGCAGAGCCGCGAGCAGACTGCTGAGCGCTCCCAGGGCTTCCTCCTGCGCGTCTGCAGCCGAAGGCTGGTTCGCCATCGTTTTGGCGAGCGTCGCAAGCTGCGCGGCCATGCCGCCCAGCGCCGGTCCCATCATCACGATATCTTCAATTTCTCCCAGGGGGACAATCAGATCCGTCCAGGCCGCGCCTTCCCGGCCCAGGACAGCCTGCGGCAGAACCGGGCAGGCGTCAAGCCGGATACCGCCGTGTGGCGACGGCTTGAGAAAATTGACCTCCAGCGGCGGGCCGACCGTGATGCCTGACGCGCCGCGCGGAACAGTGAAGGCCGTGAAGCGCCGGCGGGAGCCGTCATTGCCGGTCACAGCCACCACGATAAAAAGGTCGGCGATGGGTCCGTTGGTGAGATAGGTTTTTTCTCCGCTTAAAAGATAGCCGCCGTCTTTTCTTCGCGCCTCGGTGGCAAGAAGTTTGGGCCGCGCGCCCAGTCCCGGTTCCGAGACGGCGAAAGACAGGGTGCATTCCCCCGCCGCCGCCGCGGTCAGGTATTGCCGCTGCTGCGGAGGCGTGCCGAAGCCGCCGACGACAAAGCGGGCAAGCATCTGCTGGTAGAGCCAGGAAACGGCCAGCCCCAGATTGCGGCCGCTTTCGACAAACGCCTCTCCGGCCGTAAGCAGATCGGCGTATCCGCCGCCCGCGCCGCCGTACTCTTCGGCGATGCCGATTTTGAAAAGGCCGGCCCGGGCCATTTCCCGCCAGATGTCGGCGGGAAATTCCGCCGCGGTCCACAGATCGGTCCGCACCGCGACGTGCCGGGCGGCAAACGCCGCCGCCGAATTCCGGATATCGGTTTTCGCGCCGGTCATTTCTATAACACAAGCTCCTCGATGAACGTCATCAACTGGTTGATGTTCCGGCAGGCCCGGACTTCGTGGCAGTGGTGCGTGTAGGCCCGCATTTCACTGTCTCCCGTGCCCCAGAGGTTTTCCGGCTCGGGGTTGAGCCAGATGACCCGGCGGCAGCGGTCGCGCATTTCCCCCAGGATCGCGTCTTCGGGGGCGAGGTAGTTGGAGCGGCCGTCCCCGACGATGATGAGGGTCGTCTTTTTCGTCAAAAGGTCCATGTGGTTTCTCCGGAAGTGCCGGAAGGTTTCACCGTAGTCCGTCGGCGCCTCGTAGTGGACGTCCGCCTCTTCCATGACGATCCGGATGGCCTCGGAGATGTCCTGTTCTTCAAAGATGGGCGTGACATCCGTCAGTCGGTCGATGAAGACGAAACTGTTGACCTTGTCGAAGCAGTCCTGCAGGGAATAAACCAGGTTGAGCATGAAGCGGGCCGCCGCCCAGACGGAGCCGGAGACGTCGCACAGCGTGACGATCCTGCTTTTGCGCAGGGTTTTACGCCGGTATTTGATGTCGAGCGGAACGCCGTTATAGCGGGCCGACGCCCGCAGGGTCTTCTTGACGTCGAGGTTGCCCCGGTCCCGCGCGGCAAAGCGGCGGCTGACGATGTTTTTCAGCTTGCGGACCAGGCGGTCGACGACGTCCCGCATTTCCGCCACTTCCTCCCGGGTCAGGGTCGAGAAGGATTTTTCGCCCAGATCGCGGAAACGCTGCTCCTGGGTAGTGACCTTGCGGGTGAGCGTGTCTCCCGGCCGCGGTTCATACATCAGGATGGAGCGCGCCGCGGCGAGCCGCTCTTCGAAATGGCTGGACAGCTTTTGCAGCGTCTGCGGGGACACATGAAAATAGTTATCCCTGATCAGCGCCGCCACGCCGGCGCCGGCGCCGGTGATCTGCATGAGCACGTTGAAACGGCTGGCGAGCGGCCCGAAATTAAACCGGGTGCCCGAGGGCTGATCGTCCGACTCCGTGTGGATCCGGCGCATTTCCGCCAAAAGCGGCAGGGGATTGCCGGCGAGAAAATCCACGACGGCGTCGTAAACGGGAGTGTCGTGAGGTTTTTCCTTGAGGACGCCGGCGGCGTCCCGGATCTGCCGGGTCCAGGCCGCGGCCTCGGTGATGTCGCCCATGTCCAGGCGCATTTCGTGAAAAAAAAGCTCGTAGAGGCGGTTGAAGTGCTGGAGATCCCGGAGGCTCTTGGCA
>CAYRSY010000170.1:0-2529 GCA_964427105.1 uncultured Dehalococcoidales bacterium | reverse complement strand
TCATCTGCGCCCTCTTTTTGATAGAAACAGGCGTTCTCAACAGGATCTCCCGCATCCTTCAATCCAACGAAATGAACACCCTTAACCACCCTGCCATTTTTCATGTCGAGGCAGGGCATGATTTTAATAACGCTCATTCAGGCCGATCCTTTCCATATTGTCAAAACTCCGCAGCGGAGGAAATTTTTGCTACATTATATATCAAACTGCCTGCCGGCACTATCTCCCTGCCTTCACTTTTTCTGATAATCTCAAAACGCCTGAACTCTGATTAATTACTCTAAATGTATTGCAGCCAATCTGTGCTGCCGGATTAAAGCCCAAACCTGTTTTCCCGGTAACCATCCTTGCCGTAAACCGTTTCAGGAATGAAGTACGTATTCAGGGAACCAATATAATACAACTACTACTAAAGTACTACGTTTTTTGATAAGATGCATATTAGGTTTTTCTTCAGAGCTGCTCAAAAGGCAAAAATCCGTATGAAAAGGATGGATTAGACAAGATGATAGTGAAAATCGCAGAAGCCGCCCCGCTTACCGCCGAGGAAAAAGAGGTATTCCTGCCCGATTTAAGGCAGAGGAATTTGAACCCTCTCATGCTGGATATTATGAACAATATCCCCGAGCGCATAAATATCATCAAGGTATATTCCGATGACGGCGAACTCATTGGGCTTTCGAGTGTAATATTAACTCCCAATCTCTTCATGAAGCACTGCTACGGGCAGGGCAATCATATAGGAACCAACAACACCTTTTTCTTTGCTCCATACGCTGACCGCACCGAAGTGATTGCGGCCATATTCTCCAAACTTCTGGAGATGAGGCCAGCCGGACATTATGTCGGCTTTGTGGATGAGGAGCTGACGACAGAGTTTAAGGCAGCACTGGATAGGGTCCCTCATGTAGTAGCGGAGAAGGTAATGCAGTCAGGCTCGATTCCAACGCAAAATCCTGACGCCGAACAGATATTGCTTAAAAATCACACGCACCTTTCACGTCAGATAAACCGTTTCCGCAACAGGGGAGGCACAATTCATGTCATCGAGGGCAAGGTTGAGGGTGAACTGGCTGAGGCTTTCGTGGCCTGCTGCCTGGATTCATACAGCAAAAACGCCCATCCGGGTATGCCCATAAATATCGAGGCTTATAGCCGTCACGTGCTGGATTTCATCACGACCACCCTTGAGACTGTGCACATTTATGCCGTTCTGGATAATAAGGTCGTCGGAGTGCAGACCTTCATACGGCATCCGAAGCATATCGAGCTGACCGAGGGAGGCTTCCTGTCGCAAACCTGCCACGCCTACGAAAATATTATTCTGGAATCTGTGCGCTATTCCGTTAAGAACGGACTGGAGCGGGTCAGTTACGGGCTGATACTGAATCCCAACAAGAACCGTCTGATGGATACGGAAACACGCCGTCCAGTATATCTCATAATGTTTTTCCGCGAAGCAGTGAACCCCATGATGGCTGAGCAATGCCGCCTGAAAGCCCATGAACGCTTTCCCATGCTACTCTGGGAAGACCGCAGCGTTTTTAAGAAACCGACGCTTGTTTAACGGCAATACACCGGAAAAGTCACTCGATTACTATCGCTATCAGATTTTCGCGGCGTTTGTTTAGTTTCATTATAATATTGAACGTGCGCAAGCGGCGTTTTAAGAATGTAGGGATTCGCCTGGGATCCGTTATTTCCATGGCGCCGAACCTTCTGTAAAAAGGCAGGTAGCGGGGCTGGCACAACCCCCATAAAGGGCGGGGCGCATGCTCAAGTATGTATTTGCCACCAACCAGCGCCCCTCCCTGGCCGCGCCAGCGCTTTTCAATCGAGAGCGAAGCCACCTCCCAGTTGCCGCCATTGTGAGGCAGTATTTTCCCGCATCCTATTATATTACCTTTGTCTGTCTCCAGCACCAGAAAATGTTGCCAGTTCACACGCGAGGAATAAAGCGGGCGCAGAATCATAGACATCGTCTTGCGCAAAATACTGCGCCGCCTGATGCCTGACGAGGCTGTCCCCGGATGCGATCCGCGGGCATGGACACTCGACATCCGCAAAATAGCCTTGATTTTTCCCGTGTCTTCTATTGTGGCGGGGCGTACGCTGAAAGCAGGGCTTTCTATGTTAAACTCCCAACTAAAAATACATATCTGCTTATGATACAGAGTTAATACGGCAGATTCAAACAGATATTGACTGATACTGTGGTCAAAAACCCGTAAAATCTTTGGCCTGCTCTATTTATTCTATTCTCTTTACTTTCTCTTAACTTCCCCTGCGCCATAATGGACATGTCAGTTATCGTTTTGCTGATTAAATGCGTTTTAGATGGACGTATTAGAGGTTTGAATATGAAAAAGATAATCAGATTTTTATTGGCGCTTGCGCTGGCGATTACGTCGGTTGTTTTTGCGGGATGCAGCAGCGCGGTTAGCTATACCATAATGCCGTCGCAATCTAACACAGCTTCTGCAGGTTCATCTACGACTGCGGCTGTTTCCAGCGTTCCGGTTACTGTCA
>CAYRSY010000169.1:456-2549 GCA_964427105.1 uncultured Dehalococcoidales bacterium | reverse complement strand
GAGAGTGTTACGCAAAGCGCAAACCTAAAAGGTATTAATATTCGGCATCAATCCCTGTTGTTTCATTCTAATTGGTAATCTTTAACAATTTGCTGAGGTTACTGTTCTTACCTCAATTTTTTCCTTTTTTTATTTTTTTGTTTTTTCTCTAATTTTCATCCTTCTGTTACTTTTCTTTATGGGGCCGTGAAAACACGATAAATCCGGTCAAAATTTCAAAATAAGTCAAATCTAAAAATGACTCAAATCTAGAGTCTTTTTAATTTTTTCTGGTTCTTCTCCAATTTCAAAAGAACAATAGAATTTTATCCAAATTCATTAAACTCTCTTCCCCATTTTGGAATGTTTATCCACTAACACCTATATTTTTTAGATAAACGTGCGATTTTGCCATAATTATTCGATAGCAATCGCTATAAAGTTCCAATTTAAATTGAATTTTCTATTCGCACTTAATTTACCCATACTGGAATCTCGCCCTCATCAATGGTGAAAATCCTGCCCATTTTCCAGTGCGAAAACACCGTTTGTTGAAATAAGCAAACAAATTGTAACAAAAATTAGTTAGACCACTATCAGTTTTGAATGATCTTGCTTTGTCTACAACATCTCCTATCAAAGAAAATATCTGTTCCATTGTATTATCCGTCTCAGGTGTAAATCCTTTTTTCAAAAAGCTTATGTTCTTCTCGAAAATCTCTTTTGCATAAGAAATCGCTTTATGAGACGCTTTTGAAAGTTCCAGATTAGATTCCAATTTTAGGATATTTTGAAAACACACAACAGAATCGATGACTGTATCAGAGTGTATTAACTGACATATCTCATTGTAAACAAGTTTATCATTATCTGGAATATTTTCTTTAGATTTAAATTCATCACTATATCTCTTGCTAACGTTTTTTAATTGATGAAACACACAAAAAGAATGAGCCACTTCAGGAAAGACACTTTGTACAGCTCCAATAATTGCTTTATCCTCATCAGAAACGATCTTTTGAATTTTGCCTTCTGGAAATCGGTTTTTTATTCGTATGAAAAGAGGAATAAGAGCTTCAATTGTTGGTAACCTATCGGTTACCTCAAAATCCAAAATTACCTTTTCTTTTGTGGCGATAACGTAAACGGATTTATATCGCATCTTCTTCCACTCTTTTACTGTAATCTCTCTTCCTATCAGAGTTTCAAACTTCTTTTTCCATCCTTTCTTGATCCAATCTCCATCAACATACAATGTTCCATCAAAATCAGTATTTTGATCTAAAAGTTCTTGCTTAGAAATTGCTGCTTGTTTTTGCTCATGCAACCATAATGAAGAGGCACAAGGAGCTCTCCCACATATATCAGTCAAGCCTTCTGTATATCTTTCGCCTATTCTACAGGAATTATTAAGGCTGCATCTGCCATCGTATCTGACAAACTTTTGTTTGTCATAGAACTCATCGCTGTAATTTGCGGATCCAGAAACGCCAACTATCTGATCATGAAAATTCTTGTTACAGTTAGGACAAATCCAGTATGTTGTATTGCGAGTTATGGTGCCATAACTCGTAAGAATAAAACGGGTATAGTGAGAGTTCACATTTAATTTTGTGCCGCAAAAATCGCAATGAGTAGGAGATATTATAGAGAACAGAGAATGAAAGCGATTTCCAACCAATAATTTCGGCAACGGAATTAATATATTGCCTTCAAATATCGTTTTTACCATTGACTTATTGATTGATTTGTTTCCTCTTATCATAACAAAGAACTTATTTCAATGAAATTAAAAGTATATTGTTTTGCACGATTTAAAGTGGAAATCGGAAGAGACCAGAAAATAATAAAAAGTCTCTAAAATCAGTATAACTTCTTAGAAAAAAACCTGTCATCTCATTAAAAATAAAATGAATTAATGAAAGGATATCATCCTCTCGAATTCCTGGGTTAAAGAATTTAATGTTTTTACAGGACCGAATTCTTTAATGTCCTGTCAAAGAAACTTATCATCTCGTCATATGCGTCCTGTGCAACAAAACTTTCAGAAAGTTTTCCGTTTTCTTTAATCATGAAACCGTGAGGTTCACCCTGGTAAACCTTCAGCTCGAAAT
>CAYRSY010000169.1:0-446 GCA_964427105.1 uncultured Dehalococcoidales bacterium | reverse complement strand
CCGGCATATTTGTAAATGTCAGTGATATTGCTATACTGGTCCCGGGTGCCATGTATCATAAGCATGGGAGCATTAAGCTGGTCTATCAGACCGGCAGGCCTGTCGGGCTGGATTTCAGATCCGCCCATGTAAGGGAAACCATACCAGGCGACTCCGGATTCAAATTCATTAATATGGGGCAGGAAAAGCATGGTATACCTGCCTCCGGCACAAAATCCAGTAAGGCCTAGCTTTTCGGAATCAATATCACCCCTTGTTTCAAGGTAAGCTATGCTGTTTCTGATAAGAGCTTCCACCTCTGCATCCGACGGAGAGGCAGCATATGTCTGCCAGAAAGGAGCGATCACAACATATCCGTCGCCTGCCATTCTGTCCACCATAGTCTGATACCCGGGCTCGAACCCTTTAAATGAGTGAATCAGCACTATAGCCGGATAATTTCCTTC
>CAYRSY010000168.1:0-2604 GCA_964427105.1 uncultured Dehalococcoidales bacterium | reverse complement strand
ATACCGCCCTTAATCTGCCCGACTTCCGCGCCGGAGAACGCACCTTCCAGCTTCTATCGCAGGTGGCGGGGCGCGCCGGGCGCGGCGAGCAGCCGGGGCGGGTGATAATACAGACATATTCGCCGGAACACTACGCTATACAGGCGGTAGTAAAACAGGATTACGAAGCTTTTTACAATCAGGAGATAGCTTTCCGGCGCGAATTTAACGAACCTCCTTTCTCTCAACTCATCATATTGACCTACGTTCATCCTAACGAAACGGCCTGCAAAGAAGAAGCGGAGAAGATGAAGCGAAGGCTCGAAGCGGATATGGCAACCAGAGGGATTATAGACGTGAGCATCATCGGCCCGGCTCCGGCCTTTATCGCCAGATTGAGGGGACGCTGCCGCTGGCAAATGACACTACGGGGCAAGGACCCAGCCAGGCTGTTCGAAAAACTGGATATTCCGGCAGGCTGGGCGGTAGACGTGGACGCGGTGGGGCTGGGGTAAACTGTAGGGACACGGCGTGCCGTGTCCGCAAAGTGAGTGGGAAGAGGGCAACTCTCTCTTTGGCAATAAAAATATAGTCCCCGCCTCCCACGAAGCAGGGACTCATTAGCCCTTGTTTAGACCTTAAACGCAGATGCTTAGCGCCCTATCACAGCCTCTATCTCGCCTGTTGCGCGGTGAACGATCTCACGGATTTTTTTCCACTGATCCTCGCTCAGGTCGCGGGCACGTCCATGCAGCATCATTCCCAGGTCGCGCATTTCCCTGGCTGTTTCGCGGAAATTTTCACGGCTATGCCCACCGCAGTGTCCCTGCATCCGGCTCTTAATGCCGTCCACATGCTCTTTATTCTCCTCCAGATGCCTGCGTCCCTCATCGGTGATTGCATACACCTTCTTGCCATCACGCTCCGCCGAAGTCACGTAGTCCATGTCCTCCAGCATTTGCAGCGTGGGATAAACGCTTCCTGCGCTGGGTGTGTAAAAACCATTAAAACGCTCTTCCAGCGCACGAATTATCTCATAGCCGTGGCTGGGCTTGTCTTTAACCAGGTCAAGAATAACGTATTTAAGCGCTCCTTTTTCCACCAGGCGGCGGGGTCGTTCATGCCTGTAAAAATGTGATCCGAACATTGTTGACCTCCTTCTGCTCTATTACGATATATCGTAACATATCTTTTTATAGATGTCAACAACTCCTTGCCAAGCCACCCCTCTTTCGTCTATCCTGAAAGCGTGAATGAAACATATCTGGATGCTGCTTTAAGCCCTGCAATCAGCGGGATTCTCTCCAGCCTGCGCGAATTTTTTATCGGACAGCATATCGAAAGCTATATCGTGGGCGGCATGGTGCGCGATATGGTTATGGGAAGGCCGACAGCGGACGTGGATATTGCCGCCGCAGGAGACGCCATGTCCGTCGGGCAGCAGATTGCCGCAAGACTGAATGCTCACTGCGTGGTGCTGGATAGCGAAAACAACGTGGTGCGTTTGTTACCGCAAAAAGACAAAGAGTCCCAGGACTGGCAGATAGACATCGCCTCGCTTCAGGGGGATCTGGCAGGCGACCTCGGCAGGCGCGATTTCACCATAGACGCCATGGCTATAGATATGTCTAAAGCCCGCATCACCCAAAACAGAATACAGGCAGAGGTTATAGACCCCCTGGATGGCCTGAGCGACATCGATAAAAAGCTTCTCCGCGCTACAAGCCCGCAGGTTTTTCAACAGGATGCTATACGCTTGCTGCGCGGCATACGCATCGGCGCCGACCTAGGCTTCACCATCGAGCAACAGACCTCAAACTTGATGCAGCAAGACCACGACCTTATAAGGGTTGTCGCAGGCGAGCGCGTGCGGGAAGAGCTGCTCAATATTTTTGCCCTCACCGGCACATATAAAACCGTCGTGCTCATGGATGAATTTGATCTGCTGATGGCTGTTTTCCCCGAGATGGAACCCTCCCGAAATTTCGACCAGGCCAAAGAGCACAACTGGGATGTTTTATACCATTCTCTGCGCTCCATTGAGGCTACGGATTTCATTCTGCACAGGGATAAATGGGAGTTCGCTGACAATAGCGTCATTTCGGGCATGCCCTGGGATAAGTCTATCGAAGACTATTTCGAAGCTAAGGTCAGTCCGCTGTCCTCGCGCCGCACGCTCACCAAACTGGCAGCACTGCTGCACGATATCGCCAAGCCGCAGACGAAGATCATCAACGAAGCTGGGCGCATACGCTTTTACGGGCATCCGCAGGAAGGCGCGCCCATCGCCTCCGCCATACTGGAGAGATTGCGCTTTTCCAACCGCGAGATAAAATTCATCGAGACTATCGTGCGCTACCACCTGCGCCCGGTGCAGATGAATGAGGACGGCGCCCCGCCCACCCCTCGCGCTATCTACCGATATTTCCGAGACCTTGAAGAAGCCTCCATCGCCACGCTTTATTTCAGCCTGGCGGATCATCTGGCGGCGCGCGGCCCTAACCTCGATACGGAGGATTGGGAGTGGCATGTGGAAATCGCGCGGCTGCTGGTGGCCGAATATCAAAAAACTCCGCCTCCCGCCTCCCTGCCCCCCCTGCTGGACGGGCACGACCTTCAGCATGA
>CAYRSY010000167.1:0-2670 GCA_964427105.1 uncultured Dehalococcoidales bacterium | reverse complement strand
CTACACACCTTCCGTCAAACTATCCGATAGAGATTGCTTCACCCCGCCGTAGGCGGGTTCGCAACGACGGCACGAAAAAGGGCGAATGCCATTTGCCCCTGCGAGAACTCATCTTTTTCAATCTTTTATTTGTTACCGTTGTATCCTGTCTGTATTTTTCTCTTTTCCCCTATTGACAAATGAATTATCCGCCCATATACTATAGTGGTTAGTTAATTAACTAATTAACTAAATAACATCTATAAGGCTGGCAGTCAGATTATTAAGGGATACAGGATGCGGTGATATGCAATTGAATGCGGATAATGAAAAGCCTATTTTTCTTCAGTTAGCCGAAGAGATAGAAGATAACATTCTTAAAGGCATATTCGAAGAAGAGTCGCAAATTCCTTCCACCACGGAGATTGCGGTCACGTTCAGGATGAATCCGGCTACCGCCAACCGGGGGGTCAATCTGCTGGTGGATGCAGGAATTATATACAAACAGCGCGGAATAGGAATGTTCGTGGCCGCCGGAGCCAGAGAAAAAATATTGTCGAAAAGAAAAGAGACTTTTTACGATAGCTATATAATGCCGCTTCTGGCGGAATCGAAAAACCTGAACCTCACGGAGAGAGAAATTGTAGCCATGATCGAAAGGGGGATGGAAAATGAGCACAATCGAGGTTAAAAATGTTTCCAAGAACTTTGGTAAAACCGCTGCCCTGAAGGATGTATCCATAATATTTGGAGAGAATAAAATTTACGGTTTGCTGGGAAGAAACGGGGCCGGCAAAACCACGCTTATAAACATCGTTACCAACAGGTTGTTTGCCACCGGTGGCACGGTATTCATAGACGGCGAACCGGCGGAAGAAAATGATCGCGTACAGTCTAAAATCTATTGCATGACGGAAAAGAACGTGCATCCTTTCAATATGAAAGTCAGGGAAGGTTTCAGATGGGCTCACGAATTTAATCAGGGATTCGATATGGTTTATGCCGGAACTCTGGCCGATAAATTCAAGCTGGATACCGGCAAGCGAATCAAGAGTTTGTCCAGCGGCTACAGTTCTATTTTCAAGCTGATACTGACCCTGGCTTCGAGTCTGCCGATAGTTATCTTTGATGAGCCGGTGCTGGGGCTTGATGCCGTCCACAGGGAATTGTTTTACCGTGAACTCATCAGCCGTTATAGCGAACATCCATGCACTGTAATAATCGCCACTCACCTTATCGACGAAGTGGCGGACATACTGGAAGAAGTGGTGATACTGAAAAACGGGGAGATAATACTCGCCAAACCCGCCGCATCCGTTCTGGAGCTGGCTTATTCGGTTTCGGGCGATGAATCCAGAGTGGACGAATATGCGCGGGATAAAAATGTAATCCGCTCAGAGGCCATCGGAAAATACAAGGTGGATACTATCTACCAGAAACTCGACGGGGAAGATCGCGCGCGAATATCAGAACTGGGGCTGGAAATTACTCCTGCCGGATTGCAGGACGTGTTTGTCAGCCTTACCGGCTCATAAGGAGGAGAAGATATATGTCCAGCATAACAAAAATAACCAAGATGTATTTTTCTACCCTTTTTAATATACAAATAATTACATGCGCTGCTGTTCTTTTGCTGCATCTGCTGATTTCCTGGGCGGTTATAAGTCTTACCTCTGCGCCGGGGCCGGCGGGAGTTAATGACATCATGGTGATGTTCTGGATATTCATCATGGCGCTGACGATTTTCACGCCGGGCTTGAAATATGTATTATCCCAGGGCATTACCCGCAAGAAGTTCTTTTTATCCATGAATTTGAATATCGCCCTTCTGGCGGCTGTATTTGCCCTGTTATCGGCTGTTTTTTATGCCATTAGCCTGAAAATAGCCAATGTATGGATGATATACGATATGATATATCGCGATCAGGCTATTCTGAACGCGGTGATTTGGGAGTTTGCCCTTTTGCTCTTCCTGGGGATGCTGGGGTGGTTTACCCGTCTTGTCTATTATGTGAGCGACCGCAATGCCAGGCTGATTGTATCTGTTATTCCTTTTGTGCTGGCGCCTCTGCTAATATTTTTCAATGTGCTGGCTGACGGGGGCATAGGCCGCGCTATACTGGACTTTCTAAAAACAGTTATGGGGTTGTCGTCTGCCACCCCCAATCCATATATCGGAGCAGCCAGCTTCCTGGCGGGAGCAGTTATACTGGCCTGCCCCATTTTCCTGATGCTTCGGCGGGCGCAGGTGAAGGACTGAACAGATAATATGCTCTCGATCTGCGCAAAATCCAAGGGCAAAGGAAGCCCGTGTTCATCAGGGTGGGGAAAATGTTTCAGCGTATGGGAGCGAAAATTCTCTAAAACAGAAAACCTAACAACCTGATGAGCGCATTGAACAGCAGAATACCGAGGAATATTTTACCCATGGCCGAGAACATGTTCGGCATGCGGTATTCGCTGCGGGAGTAGCTGTAAGTCCGCCCGGCATTTTGAAATCGCATCAGCAGGCTTATATATTCCATATTAGCGGGTTCCATCTGGACTGCCATGCGGGCGTATTGCTGCGCCAGTATCCGGTTGCCCGCCCCGGCGTTCGCCAAGGCGCTGTAATAGTACCACGATGCATCGCGGCTCGTCATTTCGTTAAGGATGCTCAGGGCGTCATAATACCTGCCGGAACTTATGCAA
>CAYRSY010000166.1:0-2695 GCA_964427105.1 uncultured Dehalococcoidales bacterium | reverse complement strand
ACGGATAAAAGGCTTCGTCAGGTAGTCAACCCCTCCGGCCTCAAAACCCATGACGACATCTTCCGGATTTGTTCTGGCAGTCAGGAAAATAACAGGGATATCCTTTAGCTCATCGTTCTTTTTTATTCTTCTGCAAACCTCATAGCCGTCAATCTCCGGCATCATCACATCGAGTAAAATCAGATCGATACGATTTTCGTTCAGGACTTTAAAAGCGCTGTTCCCGTCGAGCGCCAGCGCGATCTTATACCCTTCCTCTTTCAAAAAATTGGAGACAATACGAAGGTTTTCATGATTGTCGTCAACAACCAGGATGATGCCGTTTCTTTCCATTTTTATTTTTTTAGCATAGTTGTTTAATCTCATTGATGATCCCGGGAAATTCGTTCAAGGTAGTTCCGAGCGATTCCAGATCGAGCATTTCAATGTCATCCTTTATCCGGACTGCATAGGAAGAGAGATAATCAAAATTGTAAGAATCAGCCAATGTTTTCAGCTCATCGGCAAAGGCCTCTATTTTAAACAGAACCAGTGAGTCTTTGACCGCTTTCCACATCGGTTCAAGTTTATCATTTAAGATATTCAGGATTTCCGGTAATTTTACAAGTAAAACGGGAGAAATGTTCTCTGCCGTCAGAATCTCCGTGCGTTTGCCGGGCTTTTTTGAAGCAATTTCTGTCACAGGATTGAGAAAACCGATCAACAACCTGAAGAGCGTATTTTTATTTACCGGTTTATAAAGGAATCCGTCAAAATCTGCCGATTTCAGCTCATTTTCCAAACCGATGACTGAAGCGGTGTAAGCAATAAGCGGGGTGTGTTTTTTGTCAGGATCTGCCTTTATTCGCCGGGCAACTTCGTCGCCGTTCATCCCGGGCATACGCATATCCAGCAAGATCAGATCAGGAGAGGTGTATTTTAACAGGTCGAGTGCCATTTCTCCGCTTTCGGCCGCCAACACGTTGACATGGCTTGAAGACAGTAAACTTTCGATGATTTCAATATTGGAAGAAAAATCATCAACGACCAGGATCGTGGAATCGGCAAAGACCATGTCGGGCATTTCATCCGGTATGCCATCTTTATCTGATTTGTTTTTTGCTTCCACTTTTGGAAAGCGTATTTTAAACACGGAACCCTGATTGACGACGCTCCTGACAGAGATTTCCCCGTTCATTTTTTCGACCAGCCGTCTGGAAATAGTAAGGCCCAGTCCTGTTCCTTCGTACATCCGGTTTGATTGTCCGGATTGCTGGCGAAAAGCTTCAAAGATAATTTCATATTGCGAGTCAGGTATCCCGATGCCGGTATCTTCAACAGTAATTTCCAACTCCCCTTCATGATCAGAAGTATAGGCGAAAGAAGCTTTTACCGTGACGCTGCCTTCACGGGTAAATTTAATGGCATTGCCGACCAGGTTGAACAGTACCTGTTTCAGCCGGATTTCATCCAGTACAATCGATTCCGGGAAAGCAGGCGAAAATCCGATCTTCAATTCAATTCCTTTTTTTTGGGCCTTATCCTGGAATAACAGGTTAATCTCCTGAAGCAAAGCAACTGCATCAAGAGGCAGAAAAACAATGTCCAGTTTTCCGGATTCGATCTTGGACAGGTCAAGGATATCATTCAGCAGCGACATCAGAAGATTGCCGCTGTTCAGGATCGACTTGATCATTTTTTGATGTTGCGGGGAGTCCAGTTTGTAGTAAAGAGCTTCACTGAATCCCAGAATCGCGTTCATTGGTGTGCGGATCTCATGGCTCATATTTGCCAAAAATTCAGATTTAGCGGCGTTTGCCATGTCCGATTTCCTTCTTTCCTGGATCAGATTATTTTCCAGCTGGGCCCGCTTTTTCACATTGACCAGCATTTGAGAAAAGACAGAAAGCAGTGCTTCTTCCTTTTCCGGATAGTGGTGATGCTTTTTGACCGAATCGAACCCGATAAAGCCGATACATTGATCAACATCCATCATGGGTATGGTGATCAGGCTCTTTATTTCCCGAGACTCCAGTATTTTTTTTAACGGGTCGTGTGCCGGTAACGTATGGACATCGGAGATGTTGATCAGTACTCCCTGCCCATATGCGTCCCTCCATCGCGGGATCACATCGATCGAAACATCCTGCAGTTTCTGAATTTGCGGTGTAATACCCTCGTTACACCACTCATACGTATTATGACAGACACGATTTGTCCAGTCATAATCGAAGATATAGGCCCGGTCTGCTTCCACGAAACGCCCAAGTTCTTCCAGCGATTTACGGATGGCCGTTTCAACTTCTTCCGCCGGAATATTGATATATTCGGAAGAAATATGCATCAGGATTTTTTGCAGGGCCGACTGGCTTTCCAATATTTTTTCAACCCGCTTCCGGTCTGTGGTATCCCGGTAAAACCACAAATGTTCCGTCTCGTTATTTGAAGTAAATACCGGAACATAATCGCGCAACAATGTCCGGCCGTCGGTCATCTGAAGCTCTTCATTCAGAACAATCTTTCTTTCCCTGACGATCTGGTGGATCCGGTCTGTAAACTGATCACTGTCTTTAAATTTGTCTTTCGACATTTGGGCTGCCTGTTCACACGAAGCGCCGACCATATCTTCGGGGGGCAGCGGAATACCGAAGAGTTCGCAAAATTGCCGGTTGGTATGTTGTATTTGCCTGCCTGCCGTTTCCATGAGAACTCCACC
>CAYRSY010000165.1:0-2740 GCA_964427105.1 uncultured Dehalococcoidales bacterium | reverse complement strand
CATCGAAAATCAAACCTGTCAGCGGCACAGGTTCTTTATAAAAAAGCGTATGACGGACTGTTCGTATTCCGCTTGAGACGGCGAAATGGGCTGGCTGCCCGCCTGAGCCAATCCATGTCCGGCATTTTTTACCACAATAAGACTTGCATCAAGATTCTGTTTTTGATATGCCGCCAACATCGCCTTTGACTGTCCAACAGGCACCAGCATGTCCATATTACCATGCAGCATAAGCAGCGGCGGGTCATCGGCGCTCACATAAAAAATCGGACTGGCGAAGAGAAAAGCATCCGGATCCTCCTCAAGGGTAGTACCAATGAAGTTTTCTATCATCGATTCGCCAAGCAGAGATGTAAGATCGGCAGGGCCGAAATAAGAACAGACAGCCTGCACACGGCTGGATACACCCTCCCAGCCGCCGTTCCCCTCAAACCCGGCGTTTTCATCGGCGCAAGCCGCCATCAGCGCCAGGTGTCCTCCGGCCGAACTTCCGCCAACACCGATAGCATCGGGGTCAACATTGTAAGCTGCGGCATTGGCGCGCAGCCAGCGCACGGCGCATTTGCAATCTTCCACAGCCGCAGGGAAAGCAGCTTCGCCGCTGAGACGGTAATTGATGCTGACGCAGAGAAAGCCTGCTTCGGTCAAAAAAGTTACTCTGGAAGGGTATTTATCGCCGGCACTCCAGCCCCCGCCGTGTATCCAGATAATAGCCGGAATAGGGGTGGCAACAGGCTCAAGCGGGCGGTAGATATCGAGCAGCAGAGCATGGCCGCCCCCCTGTCCATATTCGATATTCCTTATCAATTCATAATCTGAAGTCACAGAAGAAATCTCCGTTTCTGTAGAGTTATACCTGCCGCATCCAAAGCAGGACACAAAACACAGCCCCACAACCAATGCCAGACAAAAAGCGCTCTTCCACATGCTTTGAGTTTAGCAGTAATTTATACGCCTTGCCAGCGCATACAGCACTTCGCCGCATTACGTTAACGATTTGACTACAGCATAACTCCGGACATACAATAATCATTGATTAATTATGCCTATTTATGAATATGCCTGCCATAGTTGCGGCGCGAAATTCGAGATGCTGCGCCCTATGAGCCAATCAGAGGAAGAGGCTGCCTGCCCCAAATGCGGCAAGCCTTCCGGGCGTGCCGTCTCGCGCTTCTCCTGTATGGCCAAGGATGATACGGGATTCACCTCCCCCATCGGCGGAAGCTCATGCAGCGGATGCAGTTCTTCATCATGCAGCAGTTGCGGCGGCGCAGGCTAGAGTTTCGATCGCCCCGGATTTATGATACTTTAAGAGCAGTAGGGCTGCTTGCCTCTTTCCTCCATGCTCTTCCTGGAATAAACTCCTATCCTGTATTTTCTTAACTTTTTCTTCAAATACCTGTTCTTTACCGCCGCTTTACGTTCAATCCCTATAATTTATACAAGAATATTTTAGCGGATAATGCTCTCGGTCATCCTTTTCTTCCTCCTTCATTTGAGCCGTTGCCGGTGGCCACTGGCAACGGCTCAGCCTTTTTCGCCCGCGTGTAGCCGGGTGTCACAATAATTTAATATTTTTACAGATATTTGTTATGACTTCTTTACACAACCAGGTGTATATTCAACTCAGGACGGGATACAGGAACTCCTAACCAAATACGCCTGTTTTCGTTATTAATGACAGGAATGCCATTATGAAAGCACTGAAAACCGGAATATTACAGATGCTGGCCGTGACCTTGTTTGCTTTGGTGGCATGCGGCGGAGCAGCAACACAAAAGGGCACATTGGAAGGGGTAGTCAGCATAAGTCCCATAACGCCGGTTGAGTCAACCACACCGTCCGTGACATCACCCGAAATTTATGCCGCGCGCAAGATATTAATCTACGATAATGAGGGGAAAGAACTGCTTCATACAGTCAGCCTGGATGATCATGGCTATTACAACATCGAGCTTCCGGCAGGAATATACATGGTGGATATCAACCACACAGGCATTGACCTTAGCACAGACGTGCCGAAAAGCATAGAGATTGAGCGGGGCGTTACGGTGGAACTGGATATCAGTATAGACACCGGCATTAGATAAATAATGGATGGAGGAAAATATGAAAAAGATTTTCCCTTTTATGTTACTAATATTGAGCCTGACTTTGTTGATAGCCCCGGCGTGTTCGGCAAGGCAGGAAGTAGCGCTGGGGCAGGAATTTCAATTGCGTCCCGGCGGCGAGGCTGTCGTCAGCGGCGAAAACATCAGCATCAGGTTTATTAAAATCACCGAGGACAGCCGCTGCCCGATTGGAGCGACCTGCGTATGGGAAGGCCGCGCCGTATGCCTTATTGAGATGACCCAAGACGGAGATGCTATTGAACATTCCCTTATAGAGATGGGATTAAGTGAACAGGCCGAACAAACCTTTTCGGGATACCGTTTTACTTTTAATGTGACGCCTTACCCTGAACTGGAAAAGGAAATTCATGAGGGAGATTACCGTCTGGCGCTAAAGATGACCCGCGCGGACTAAAAAAAGCCCTCACAGGGTCTAACTTTTTGCTTTTGCTTGCGTTATATATAGTGAATAAGAAAAGACAGGAGGTGAGAAATGATAAAGACACAGCATACCGTCCTTGAAAGAGCGCTTTTCCATTTGAAATGGCTCTTCTGGACACCCGAACGACGTTACGTCTATCTGTGGAATAGGACATGCGGCAGATAATGCCATGTTTTGAATATATATA
>CAYRSY010000164.1:0-2786 GCA_964427105.1 uncultured Dehalococcoidales bacterium | reverse complement strand
CGGCAGGAAAGTTGTAAACGGCGATATGATATTCACGTCTCAGTGACCCGCTTTCGCTGCCCGTTCTTGACAATTCGAGCGGCAGCGTCATAATGAAATTAACCGGGTGCGTATGAAGTTAAAACTTGATATTCTCAGGTTGCCTGAAGTCCCCGAAGCCTCCTACCGCTCTCGTTATCTTCGAGCCGATGTCTTGCGCGCTTCGGTAGGCATTTCCGTAGTCATTTTTACCATCCTCGCTTTTATTATCCGTGATTATGCCTTCTTCGGGTTGTCATGGAAATTTTATGGATTAGCAGCCCTGCGGTTTTTTTTGGTATTTATTAGCCTGGCTATGCTTGTTTATTTAAAGAAGGTAAATGATTATTGCGTCTTTGACCGTGTAGTGTTTGCCTGGGCGTTACTCGCTTTTTCGGTGAACCTGGTGATAAACGCTACCAGACCGCCGGATTATTATTTATTCGTGATTATGGACGTGATGTACCTCCCGCTGATTTATATCATGGTGCCCACAAAGCTGAGAAACCAGATAATTGCCGGCCTTTACTTCACTATCGGTGAAATTATAATTCTCTTCCTTACCAGAGACGCATCGATCGAACCTGTTCTATTTACGATCATTTCTGCGCTTATTCTGGCGAATGGTCTGGGTATATCTGTGGGGCAGATATTTTCTCACTATAGAAGAAATGATTTCCAGAGCGTGGAACGCGCCGAAAAAGCTCTGGCCGAAGTTAAAACCCTCCGCGGATTTCTTCCTATTTGCAGTTCCTGTAAAAAAATACGCAATGACAAGGGCTACTGGCAGGCTGTTGATCAGTATATCAGGGAACACAGCGAGGCTGAATTTACTCACGGAATATGCCCTGACTGCCTGGAAAAACTGTATGGCAAGGAAATGCGTTCCCAGCTGGAAGATGACGCTTGAGGCCTCCGGGAGGCTTTCACCCCTTGTTCCGGCTTGATGTTTTCTGCTTCCATGCTGAATTGTGTTGTTCATTATAATTCGCACGAAAAGGCGTTTTGGTGGTACAATTCCAGTTCGTTATGATTGGCTGGTTAAAAAACGCATGGGTTAAAATTTCTCCCCGCATCGACATGGCATATGTCGGATACCTCAGGAAGTGGATAATAATCGCTGTTCTGGTCGGGGTTATTGCCGGCATCGCTTCTATCCTGTTTTATTTGACGGTAGATTGGGCTACCTGGCTTTTGCTTGGCAAAGCGGCGGGATATGCTCCTCCGCTGCCCTGGGGCGAGGGGCAGGCTGTAGTCACTCCCGCTGCGCGGCAATGGATGATCCCCGTCATCTGTGCTCTGGGTGGGCTGCTGAGCGGATGGCTGGTTTACAAATTTGCTCCCGAGGCTGAAGGCCCCGGAACCGATTCTGCTATAAACGCGTTCCATAACAAAGAGGGGTTTGTCCGCAAGCGCATACCGCTGGTCAAGATGATTGCCTCTTCCATAACCATCGGTTCAGGCGGCAGCGCCGGCCGGGAAGGCCCCATAGCCCTTATCGGAGCCGGAACAGGATCGGCGGTGGCCGATCTTTTCAAGCTCAACTCGCATGACCGGCGCATAGCCCTGGCTATCGGTATAGGGGCCGGCATGGGGTCTATCTTCAAGGCGCCGCTGGGCGGCGCGCTGATAAGCGCCGGAATAATGTACAGGCGTGATTTTGAGTTCGAAGCCCTGCTGCCCTCCTTTATCGCTTCCATTGTAGGCTACAGTGTTTTTGCCTCCTGGCACGGCTGGCTGCCTATCTTCAGAATCAATACTGAATTCGCTTTCCATCAACCCGGGCAGCTGGCGGGATATCTTATTCTGGGACTGGTATGCGGATTGTTCGGTCTTCTATATAGCCGCTTTTTTCACCGGACACGGGATTTTTTCAAAACCTTAAAAATTCCCGCCTATGTCAAGCCTGCTATCGGCGGCCTTATAGTAGGAGTGATGGGGATGTTCCTGCCCCAGGTGCTGGGCGTGGGTTACGGCTGGCTGCAGCTGGCCATAGACGGCGACACAGCAGCCCTGCCGCTGGGGATAATGGCGGTGCTTATCCTGGGTAAAATTGTGGCTACGGCTTTCACGGTAGGCTCCGGCGGCAGCGGCGGTGAGTTTGCCCCGGGTCTGGTGATAGGCGGCATGGTCGGTGGCGTGACCTGGTGGCTGCTGCATAATTTTACAGCTATAGTTCCCGCTGATCCGGCGCCTTTCGTTGTGTTAGGCATGATGACCCTGTTCGGCGGCATAGCCAAGGCGCCTCTGGCTATTATTATCATGGTAAGCGAAATGACCGGCAATTACAGCCTGCTGGTGCCCAGCATGCTGTCGGTAGTGGCAGCCTATCTGGTAACTGCTAACGGGAACATATATGAAGCACAGGTGAACACGCGCGCCGATTCACCGGCGCACAGCGCCGAGTATTCTGTTCCGCTGCTCGACAAGCTGCGTGTAGCGGATGCCATGATAACCGCGCCTATGACGGTTTCTCCGCGAGCCAATCTCAAAGATATAGCTGATTTGATGAAATCCGGCGTAACGGATGCGATCCCGGTACTGGACGTAGGAAAATTGATCGGTATCATAACCTCCCGCGATATGGCCAAAATATCCGAGGACAAATGGGCGTCGATGCTGGTCCAGGATATAATGACCAGACAGCTCGTGCTGGGTTATCCCAAGGAGACGCTGTGCGAAGCCTTGGGCAGGATGACCAGTAACCATATAAGCCATTTGCCTATCGTGATGAAGAGCCGCCCGGATACACTGGTCGGTTTTCTGGC
>CAYRSY010000163.1:0-2852 GCA_964427105.1 uncultured Dehalococcoidales bacterium | reverse complement strand
TTGATGCTGACGCATTTTGCCAGCCTGCCGTTCTGCCGCAGATTGCGCCCCACCCGTTCCGACAGGTAACGCAAAGTGGCTTCCAGCACGGTCCTGTCGTGCATATCCTCGGCGAAGGTGGTTTCGCGGCTGATGGATTTGGCTTCGCCGGGAGGCAAAACCGGGCTATCATCCAGTCCCAGCGCCATATTGCGCAGGTGTTCGCCGTGGCTGCCCAGCACGCGTTTGAGGCTCTCCGGCGGGATTTTTGCCAGCTTGCCGATGGTGTCTATGCCCAGCCGTTTGAGTACAGGCTCGGTCTTCTCTCCAATTCCCGGCATGCGGCGGATGGGCATGGAAGCCATGAAGGCGGCATCCCCTCCCGCTTCCACCTCGATAAGTCCGTCAGGCTTGGATGCGTCTGAGGCTATCTTGGCAACCACTTTGGAACCCGCGATGCCGACGGAAACGACGATGCCGATTTCATCCTTCACCCTCTTTTTCAAGGCCAGAGCCATGTCGCGCAAAGAGCCGTGCAGCGACTCGAAGCCGGTAACGTCCAGCCAGGCCTCGTCCAGTCCTCCCGGCTCTATGAAGGGTGTAAAATCGGACAGTATGGCGAAGAATTCTTGCGAGGCCTCGCGGTAGCGGCTGAAATTGCCCTCGACGAAGATGCATTGCGGGCAGAGCCTCGCCGCCGTTCTGAGGGGCATGGCGGAATGCACGCCGAAGGCGCGCGCCTCGTAGGATGCGGCGGCCACCACTCCGCGCGTGTCGGGTCGGCCACCAACTACTACGGGCTTGCCTTTCAGTTCCGGGCGATCAACCTGCTCCACCGAAACGAAGAAGGCATCCAGATCAACGTGCATAATGCGGCGCACAGCCATCTACATCACCACAATTTTAATAGCATTTTGTGGACAGGCGCGCATGCAGTCGTTGCATGAAGCGCAGACCGAGGGGCTGGGGACGGGTGTTTCATACGGCTTTTCCTGCACGAGGATCTTGCGCTTGCATGCCAGCGCCGCCTGGCATATCCCGTCGGGACAGAGTTCAGGCCGGCATTTATCGAATGTAACCAGAGCCACTTTGGAGGGCATGGCCTAATCCTCCCGGCGGGGCGCACCTTTCATGCGGCGTTCCAGTTCGGAACGCGGCATTAGTACATAGCGTCCGCAACCCGTGCATTTAAGGCCGATGTCGGCACCCAGCCTCGTCACCTGCCATTCGAAGGCGCCACAGGGATGAACTTTTTTCAGCCGTACGATGTCGTTCAGATTGAGTTCGACAGGCATAGCCGTCTCCTGTTAGGCCGCGGAGCGGTAGAGGTTTATTTCATCCCGCATTTTTTGGGCGGCATTGCAGGCGGCCTGAGCGAAGTCCTTATCCCTCGAGGCGTAAAGTATCTGGCGGGAAGAATTGATGATGATGCCTGCCTTGCGCTTATCCATGCCGTAACTCACGACCTGCTTTATGTCGCCTCCCTGTGCTCCCGCGCCGGGGATGAGGAAGGGCATTTCGGGACAAGCCAGGCGGAGTGTTTTGAGTTCGTCGGGATAGGTGGCGCCTACCACCAGCCCGATGTTGCCTGCCTTGTTCCACCCGCTGGATTTTTTCGCTACGGCCTGATATAAAGGCATCTGTTCTCCGCCGAGTTCAACCTTCAGACTCTGGAAATCGGCTGCGCCCTTGTTCGATGTGCGGCACAGGATAAAAATACCCTTTTCCGTATAGCTCAGAAACGGCTCGATGGAATCGAAGCCGAGGTAGGGACTGACGGTCACTGCGCCGAAACCCAGTTCGTCGAAGATGGCGGCGGCGTAGGCTCTGGAGGTATTGCCGATGTCGCCGCGCTTGGCGTCTGCGATGACGGGTATTTCTTTCGGGATATATTCCACCGTTTGTTTAAGGATTTCCCATCCCTTAGCGCCCTCCGCCTCGTAAAAAGCCAGGTTGGGCTTGAAAGAGCATGCCAGGTCGGCAGTAGCGTCAATAATTGCCTTGTTGAAATCCAGCACGCTGACGCCGGGGGGTAAAAGGCGCGGGTCGGGATCCAGCCCCACGCAAAGCAGGGAATTATTCTTCCGGACTGCCTCGTCTATCTGCTGGAAAAATCCCATGTGCTTGCCCTCCATTCTGATATAGAGTAACAGCCGTGCGGGTGGGCGTCAAGACTTTTATGTCGTCTTTGAGAGGCCGCCTCAGGCGATGAGCCTGTCCTGAGCGGAGCGAAGGAAAGCAATCTTTACAGAATAGCCTGATTTTGCATGACATCAAAGAGTAGCGATGACTGGCTAATCTTCATGCTTATAATATCGTTTGGGAAAGTATTGAGGGGATGGATATTAACTCCTTAACCAGTTTCTCTCCTATAATCCAGTTCTTTCCTTTTTACTTTTTCGCCCGCCTATAACCGTCATTTCATCTTCACTCTCTCCCCTTGGCAAAGGGGGAAAGCCTTGGAGAGAGGGCATAGCGGGAGAGAGTCTGGAGTGAGGGCGTTAAGGAGAGATTAAGAGAGATTTAAGAGCTTGGATTAAAAAGGAGGTGATTAAACTCCACCAATTGCCCAACATCTCTTTTGGAATGTATAATCGTAACAATAATAAGGAGACGCCTATGGAAATCCCCAAAGATTTAAAGCATTTCGACAGTCTGGTTCAGATCATCTCCATTTTGCGCAGCCCGGAAGGTTGCCCCTGGGATAAAAAACAGACGCACTTGTCTTTGCGGGAACATCTGCTGGAAGAAAGCCATGAAGTTCTGGAAGCGCTGGATGAAGAAAACAGCGAAAAACTGTGCGCCGAGTTGGGCGACCTGCTTCTCCAGATAGTGCTGCATGCGCAGGTGGGCAAAGAGGCCGGAGAATTCGA
>CAYRSY010000162.1:0-2886 GCA_964427105.1 uncultured Dehalococcoidales bacterium | reverse complement strand
TCAGTGGACCTAAAAAGCCGCTTTCATCATCCTGATAGCAATGAATACTGGGAATAATTTTCTGGTAAATCGAATCATCCCGGTGACTGTTAATCCAGACATGTGCCACATCGGATTTTAGCTGTTGATGGATTTTGATCAGTTGAATCTGGTCATCAAATTTCTGCAACAGCTTATTGATGCCATTCATGCGCCGTGCCTGCCCCCCGGCTAAAATCACCAGATCGGTGCTCGGATAAACAGCATTTTTTAAGGTTTTTCTCATTCTACCGCCTCCATTTGACAGGCTTTAATCAGACCACGAATTTCAGGCAGACATGAACCACAGTTACCGCCCGCTTTTAAACAGGCAGTGACCTGTTTTTCATTGGTTATATTTTTTTCTTTAATGGTTTCAATAATGCGGTTTTTACCCACCTTAAAACAGCTACATACCAATGGACCTTCATTATTTGCCATCGACATCGGTTGTCCGGCAAGTAATGCCTTGCGGTGCATGGCACTTAAACGTTCACGTTTAAACAGGCTGGCGACCCAGTCACGATCAGGCAATAAAGCCTTGGGAGCAATATATAGGCTAGCAATCAAATGCCCATCTTTCAGCACCACACTGTGACTGATATGGGCAGTCTGATCTTCAATATTCAGCCATTCAAAACTTTCATCCTGAAATGGTAATAGCTCTTTTAACTGCTCTGTGGTCTGGGTAAATTTTTTACGGTCGGCCAGTTCATAACGCACAGCCTTGGCGGTGATGATTTTGGTCCACCACACCATATTCTGAATGGATGATTGCACAATCTTTTCAAAGCCCTGACGTACATAGAGGACGCCTTGCCACTGATTGTAAAATGGCTGGATGATGACTGGGGTATGCTTAAATTCAGGCTCACCGGAAATGGCATCCACCACCGGATTGACTACTTTGCCAATCCGTGCATCGGACGCGACCTGGTCATTCCAGTGAATCGGTGCAAAAACCTGTCCACGACGGATGTTGTCACTGACTGTGGCGCGTAATATACAACTCCCCCATTTCGATTTGACTTCCACCAGCTCGCCATCTTTGGCCCCGTATTTCAAGGCATCATGTGGATGGATTTCACAAAATGGCTCTGCGCGATGACTACTTAAATTGGCAGATAAACTGGTACGGCTCATGGTGTGCCACTGGTCACGAATCCGCCCGGTATTCAGCACCAAAGGAAATTCGCTACACACCTGATTGACGGGATTAACTGCGCTAATGGCAATAAATTGGGCTTTGCCATCCGCATGACTAAACTGACCTTTGGAATAAAGTCGCGCTACACAACCATCTGCCTGATGTTTAGTCCAGACCGGCCATTGCACCGGTTTTAGGTCATCATATTGATTAAAGGTTAAATCTGTTAAGCCGTTTAAATTAAAATAGCGGAAATATGGCGTTATATCGCACTGGCTTAAATCTGCATTTTGATGTGCCGATAAACGGGCATGTTCCAGAAAAATGTCATGGCTATTGTTAAAATCAAAACCGCTAAAGCCCATGCGTTTTGCGACCTGACTGATCGCCCACCAGTCGGCTTTAGCCTGTTCTGGCTCTTCTAAAAATGCACGCTGTCTGGAAATACGGCGTTCAGAATTGGTGACTGTACCATCTTTTTCACCCCAGCCTAAAGCCGGTAACAGCACGTCGGCATATTGTGTAGTGTCGGTGTCTTGGCAAATGTCGGACACCACCACAAATTCACACTTGTCTAAGGCACGTTTGACCTGATCGGCATCGGGTAAGCTCACCACCGGATTGGTGGCCATAATCCAGATGGCTTTAATTTTGCCACTTTCTACCGCATGGAATAGATCAACCGCCTTAAACCCAGCCTGCTTGGCGATATAGGGACTTTGCCAGAAGTTTTGCACCAGCTGTTGATGGTTTTCATTTTCCAGCTCTAAATGTGCTGCCAGCATATTGGCCAATCCACCGACTTCACGACCGCCCATCGCATTCGGCTGACCAGTCATGGAAAATGGCGCTGCACCGAGCTTGCCAATTTTTCCGGTGAATAAATGGCAGTTGATTATGCTATTGGCTTTATTTACCCCTTGTGAAGACTGATTCACCCCCATGGAAAACAGAGTCATTACTTTTTCAGTTTGGGCAAATTTCTGATAAAAAACTTGCAGTTTTTCCAGTGAAATACCGGTACGTACCACGACATCTTCAATGGACGATTCAGTTTGGCTGTGGATCAAAGCTTGCTCTAAGCCGTGGGTATGTGCAGCAATAAAATCTGGGGCAGCATGACCATTTTGCGATAGATATTGCAATAAGCCGTTAAATAACTTGACATCCTGCCCCGGTAAAATCGGCAAATGTAAGTCTGCTGCTTCACAGGTGCTGGTAAAGCGCGGATCAATCACCACCACAAACAGATCACGTTGCTCTTTGGCTTGCATGATGCGTTGATACAATACCGGATGACACCATGCGGTATTGGAACCCACCAGCACCACCATGTCGGTATGTTCAAAATCTTCATAGCTTGCCGGTACAATATCTTCACCGAAAGCACGTTTATGTGCCGCAACTGCGGAAGACATGCAGAGTCGTGAATTGGTATCGATATTGGCTGTACCGAGGTAACCTTTGACGAACTTGTTCACCACATAATAATCTTCAGTCAGCAATTGCCCCGACACATAAAAGGCAATACTGTCACGACCGTATTGCTCAATACAGTGCTGAAACTTATTGGCAATTAAATCCGTTGCAGTATTCCAATCGGTCTTTTCACGCTGGTTCTTACGACCGAGCATAGGATGGAGAACGCGTGTTTCCAGGCCAAGGGTATCGGCCAGATGACTGCCTTTAATGCACAGTTTCCCGTAGTTGGATGGATGATT
>CAYRSY010000161.1:0-2897 GCA_964427105.1 uncultured Dehalococcoidales bacterium | reverse complement strand
AGTCACTCAAATATTAAGGAGGGACCATCGTGCAGGACAAGGAAGACGGATATCCGAAGACGTGGCGGGAGTGGTTCTATTTCCCTCATCTTGACGGCTGGGCATTGAAGTGGACCATCTGGTTCATGGCTCTTTATATTTTCCCGTTTATCCAGTATCCCTACAATCCCTGGGGGTTCGTCACAAAGACGTACGTCAAGGGATGGTTCGGCGTCCCTGCTTTCATATGCGAGGCAGTGACATTGTGGGTGCTCGTGATCGTATCGATGTCCTTCTTCTATTTCGGCGCGAAAAAAAGGGGACTTTTCGAGACAAAAGCTTCGAACGACCGATGAACGGGAGGGACTCTGAATGTCCGATATGAAGGCGATTCCCGAAATTTTTCTTCCGACTCTCGCGCTCTACGTTCTGGTCATGGCGTATCTCGGATATGTCGCTTCGAAAAAGACCGACACGATGAAGGAATTCCTGACCATGGGCGGGGCGGCCGGAGCCATCGTCGGAGGCTTGGCCTACCTGACGACCCAGTACAGCATGAGTACGTTTATGGGTGTTCCCGGCAGCTGTTTCAAGAGCGGATGGGCCATTGCGGGCATGACGCTGACGACAGCGTTCACACTGTGGCTTCCTTCCGCGCTGGTCGGGGGACAATTACAGCGCCTGTCGAAAAAAATTCAGCTCTATACGCTGTCCGATTATTTCGCGTCCCGGTACTACTCCAAATTCATGCGGCTCATCGTGTGCGTCCTGACCGTCGGTCTTATCCTTCCGGTCATGGGAGCGCAGACTCTGGGCGCCGGAATTATCTGGCGGGTTTTCACGGGGTATCCCGAATGGATGGGCGTCGTCGTCATGTCGGTGGTCGTCACAGGATACTGTCTCTATGGAGGCATTCGCGGCGCAATGCTGACTGACGTGGCGCAGGCCATGCTCATGATTTTCACGAGCGTTTTCCTGTTCATCGCCGTGCTGAACTTCGGCGGAGGCCTTTCCGAGATGAACGCCCGGCTTGCGGCGCTCGACATCGGCCGTATGTCCTTTCCGGGGAGTCCCGTTCCTGCAGCCACATACGGCTGGCTTTTCGGCAATCTTTTCCTCTGGACCTTTTTCACGATGGGGTTCCCGCAGCTTTCGACGAAGTTCTTTTCCATGAAAAACTACGAGACCGTCGTTCGCTCGTCGATATGCGCGGCCATAGCGGCAGGATTCATGCAACTTCTCATCTATTGCGTCGGATCCTTTTCACCCCTGATTCTCGGTCTCGAGATTCCACGCGCGGATTTCGCCATCCCGTTGCTTTCCTCAAAACTCCTCTCGGGGTGGATGGCGAGCATCATGATGGCCGGGATTCTGGCGGCGGGAATGTCGACGATCGATTCGATGCTTGTCGTTACGGCAGGCAGCGTCGTCCGGGATTTCTACCACAACTTCATCAACACGGACGCGACGGATGCGCAACAGTTCCGGCTCATCCGCAGGGTTACGGTGGTTTTGGGAGTCATCGCATGTCTCATCGGGATCTTCAAACCCGGAACGATCTTCGGGATCATTCTCTTCTCCTTCGGCGGCATCGGGGTTCTCGCCATTCCGCTTCTTCTCGGAGTCCGCTGGAAACGCGCAACCCGTGAAGGCGCCATTGTCGCCACGATAGCAGGCGAGATCTACCATGTCGTCGCCGTTCTGTATCCTGCGTACGCTTTCGGCTGGCAGGCCGGAATCCCTGCACTCGCACTGACGCTTGTCGTCATGGTGACCGTCAGTCTGATCACCCCGCGACCTCCTCTTGCCGTACTGAGGGGACATTACGAATAGGCGATGACGAACGAATCCCTGAAGGCACAGCTGTATAAAGCCATCGACGGAGAGGCCGGCCGCATCATCGATATCGGCAGAAGAATCTGGGCGCACCCGGAGACGGGATTCAAGGAAATCGAAACAGGAAAGACCGTGGCTTCGGAATTCGAACGTCTTGGACTGCCGTGGCGCCGGGTTGCATACAGCGGACTTCGGGCGGATCTCTCGGGAAGATCGGAAGGAGCGCACATCGCTTTTTTCGGGGAGCTTGATTCCGTTATTTCCAGAGAACATCCGGCGTCAGATCCCGTTACGGGGGCCGTGCATGCCTGCGGCCACAATGCCCAGGTCGCAGGCATGCTTGGAGTCGCCATGGCGTTCGCTCTCTCGGGCGTATTGAATGAGTTAGGCGGCACGATGTCGTTCTTCGGCGTTCCCGCCGAAGAGGTTATCGAGCTGGAATACCGGAAAAGCCTTTTGAAGGCCGGTAGAATATCGTTCCTGACCGGCAAGGCGCAGCTGATCGCCGAAGGAGAACTGGATTCCGTCGATATCGCCGTGATGTACCATCTGGAAAGCCAAAAGGGGAAGATAAAGACCAGTCATGGCGGAAGCCATAACGGCGCCGTCGCCAAGTTCGTTCGCTACACGGGGCGGGAAGCGCATGCGGGAGGCGCTCCGCACCTGGGCGTAAACGCGTTGAACGCCGCTCTTATCGGTCTTGCGGCGATCAATGCGCAGAGAGAAACATTCAGGGATGAAGATCACGTACGGGTGCACCCCATAATCACCGCGGGAGGGAATCAGGTGAGCACCATTCCCGCCGACGTACGGATCGAACTCTATGTGAGAGCCAAAACTGTCGAGGCTATTACGGATGCCGGACTCAAGGTCGACAGGGCTTTCCGGGCGGGAGCCGCTGCGCTCGGAGCGGAGTGTGTCATCGAGTCTCTTCCCGCCTTCGCTCCCAGGCGTTCCTTTCAACCTCTCGAGGAAGTGTTCGAACACAACGCGATATCGCACTTCGGCTCCGACGCGGTGGACGAAATGGAACACCGCAACGGATCGACGGATATGGGAGACGTAAGTCAACTCATGCCCTG
>CAYRSY010000160.1:0-2903 GCA_964427105.1 uncultured Dehalococcoidales bacterium | reverse complement strand
CGCCTACGGCGGGGTGAAGCAATCTCTATCGGATAGTTTGACGGAAGGTGTGTAGGGGCACGCTGCAGCGTGCCCCTTGTTATTCCCCCTTCCACAACCCCGATATTGACTGCAGCAGCGATAGACAGAAGTCGTCCTGAGGAATCCGCTTCAGTCGGATGACGTGAGAATCCCCAGTGGGGGTAGTGCATTGCCTCCTCCCCCTTGAGGGATCGAAGATCCGCCTCTGGAGGAAGAGATAAGAGTTAAGGTAAACATTTATCCATCCCAGTTACGCCGGAATTCATAAGGATTTTCTTTTTACAATCATGTCCTTCCTCTTTATACTCTTGCCCGTATCTTCATCCCATAAGCTATTGCAATACCATGCGTAGCTGTAATTGACAACACACCCTGCTCCCCATAGTATATTAGTAATTACGCATTTCCATACTCGGGGACCTGCAGAGGATAATATGAAGGACATAGCCAGGAACAACCGTGAAATCGACGAGCTGAAACGCCGGCTGGCGCAGGCAGAGGAGGATAACCGCATCCTGCAGGCAGAATCGCAACAGATACTTCTGCATGCGGGTTCCGGCATCCGCATAATTAACGCCGACTTCACTATTAAACGCATAAACAAAGCCTTCTCGGAAATGTCCGGCGTAGATATCGGCGACGCTATCGGGAAGAAATGCTGGAATATATTCCCCAGTCCTTTTTGCCATACCGGCGAATGCCGCCTGAGGCGGGTCCTCAATGGTGAAGAGATAGAGGAAACCGAAATAGAACGCTGCAGAAAAGACGGTATCAGGATACCCTGCATCGTCAACACCGTGCCGCTTCGTTCTCACGAAGGCGATCTTCTGGGAATAATCGAAACTTTCACGGACATCACTGAGAAAAAGCAGTTGCAGGCGCAGGTTTCTGAAACAGAGGAACGCAACAAGGCGCTTATGGAACTGGGAACAAATATTGGCGAAGCTATAGTAATGCTCCAGAATGTCGATGAAATTGAAGGAATGCAAACGCTGGTTAATGACCAGTGGTTAAAAATAACAGGATATTCGCAGGAAGATTTGCGTAAAATATCTTTCTTCGATATGGTCAGCCCTCAATATCGGGAAGATGTCCGGAACAGGCACCGCCAGAAGATGGCAGGAGAAAAAACCTCTACCTTTTTCGAAATATCGGTTATCCGCAAAAACGGCACTGAAATCGCCGTTGGGGGCACTGATGCTTTCACCAGCTATAACGGCAAACCGGCATATGCCCTTTCCATGAGAGACGTAACCGAACGCAAAGCAATGATGGATGAAATCGTTACGGAAAGAGACAGGTACCGCAATCTTTTTGAAAACGTCCCTATTGGCATCTGGGAATCGGATTACTCCAAAGCAAAAACAATCATAGATAAAATCAAGGCCTCCGGCGTCTCGGATATCAGCGCATATTTTAATGAGCATCCAGATGTTTTTAAATCCTGCCAGGATGCCGTGCAGATCAATGACGTCAACAAGGCTCTGCTGGATTTGCTTGGAATGAAAACCAAGAATGAATTCTTCAATGTTATCGATAAAAGGGTAAGCACTAAAACTGCGCGCAACAATTTGAAAAAAGAGCTTGGTTCGTTCGCTAACGGGAAAACCGAAGTGAAATTTGACGACTTCACCCGGCAATTCAAACATGAAATAAAATACAAACGCCTGCAATGCGGCATTGCTCCGGGGTATGAAGACTCTTGGGCCAAGATATATACATGGGAACTTGATATTACCGACCTTAAGATTGCCGAGAAGAGGCTCCGCAAGCATAAACAGCAACTCGAAGAGCTGGTTAAAAAACGCACGGGCGAATTAACGCTGGCCAATGCGCAGCTCGAGGAACAGATGCGGCAGCGGGTTGATTTTACCCGCGCGCTGGTGCATGAATTAAAAACCCCGCTCACCCCCATGCTGGGAGCCAGCGAAGCCCTGGCCGACCAGTTGCCGGAGGGTGTACTGCGCAAGCTTTCGATAAACATCCACAAAGGCGTGGGGCAATTGAACGAACGCATCGACGAGTTGCTGGATATCGCCCGCGGCGAAATCGGGATGCTTCAGCTTAAACGCGGGATGATAGACATCAGGCAGTTGATGGATGAAATTTCGGATGAATTCGCTCCCCTGCTTAAAGCTAAAAACGATTGTCTGAAAATCAAAATAGCTCATGGCCTGCCCGATATTCCGGGAGATCCGGCCCGTATCAAGCAGGTGATCCAGAATCTAATCAATAACGCCATCAAACACTCTCCCGGAGGAATAACCATAACTGTCACCGGCAAACAGGAAAAGGGATCGGTCCGCATAGAAATAAATGACACCGGAACCGGCATGTCACAAGCCGTGCAAAATCAGCTGTTCCAGATGTATTATAAACCCAGGGCCATCGGAGAAGAGGAAAACCTGTCAGGACTGGGAGTCGGCCTGTCTTTATGCAAAATGCTTGTGGAATTACACGGTGGAAGAATATGGGTAGAAAGCGAACTGGGCCAAGGCAGCACTTTTATTTTTACGCTGCCTGCTAAATAAACCGCCGGGTTGGAGCAGATATATGCAGTTGTTGATAACCGATGACGACGAAAATACCCTCGATTTCATCGCCAACGCCTTTACAATGGCATGGCCGGAGATTTCGATAATAACGGCAACATCAGGCAAACAGACCATCAAATCAATCGAAACATATAAGCCGGATGGGATGCTGCTGGATCTGGGTCTTCCGGATATTTCAGGCTTCGAAATCATAAAACGCCTGCGCCAGGAGTCGGAAATACCCATCATGGTGATTACGGCCAGGAATGAAGAACGGGATATTGTTAAGGCATTGAGTCTTGGCGCTAACGAATATCTGGTAAAACCATTCGGGCAACTGGAGCTGGT
>CAYRSY010000159.1:0-2919 GCA_964427105.1 uncultured Dehalococcoidales bacterium | reverse complement strand
GCCGTGCTGCTGTTCTCGGTGATCTGGTTCACCTTCAGCTACCTGCCGATCGCCCACATGGTGTGGGGCGCTGGCGGCTACCTGTTCGGCAAGGGCGCGCTCGACTTCGCTGGCGGCACCGTGGTGCACATCAACGCCGCCATGGCCGGTCTGGTGGGTGCTTACCTGGTGGGCAAGCGCATCGGCTACGGCAAGGAAGCCATGGCCCCGCACAGCCTGACGCTGACCATGGTGGGTGCCTCGCTGCTGTGGGTGGGCTGGTTCGGCTTCAACGCCGGCTCCAACCTGGAAGCCAACGGCGGCGCCACCCTGGCCTTCATCAACACGCTGGTCGCCACCGCCGCCGCCGTGCTGGCCTGGTGCATCGGTGAAGCGCTGGGCAAGGGCAAGGCCTCGATGCTGGGCGCTGCTTCTGGCGCCGTGGCTGGCCTGGTGGCCATCACCCCGGCCTGCGGCACCGTGGGCCCGATGGGCGCCATCGTGATCGGCCTGGTCTCTGGCTTCCTGTGCCTGTGGGGCGTGACCGGTCTGAAGAAGATGCTGGGCGCTGACGACTCGCTCGACGTCTTCGGCGTGCACGGTGTCGGTGGCATCGTGGGTGCCCTGCTGACCGGCGTGTTCTCCGCCGCTTCCCTGGGTGGCATCAAGGGCGAGGGCTACTCCATCGCCAGCCAGATGGTGGTGCAGGCCGAAGGCGTGGTGATCACCATGGTGTGGTCGTCGGTGGTGGCCTTCATCGCCTACAAGATCGTTGACATGGTGGTGGGTCTGCGCGTCAGCGAAGAAGCCGAGCGCGAAGGCCTCGACATCAGCGCCCACGGCGAAACCGCCTACAACCGCTGAACGTCTCCGAACCCCCTCATGGGTTTGCTCCAAGGGCTGCGTTGACCATCGGCGCGGCGCCTCTTCTCTTACCCCCACGTGGCCAAAAGCCCGTGGGGGTTTTTTCGTTCTGGCCCCCCTAAGATGCGCCGCGCCACATCCACAAAGGGAGGAACCCATGCACATCGCCCATTGGCGCGTCGCCCAGATCGCCGCACTTGCCCTGGTCTTGGCCTGCGCCCCGGTTCATGCCGAAGGCCAGAAAAAGGCGGCACGCGCAGCACCGCGCTTGAAAGTGCAAGAAGCGCCGTCTCATGAGACGCCCACTCAGCGCGACCGCCGCCTGGAGCGCGAATGCAAAGGCCGGCCCAATGCCGGCGCCTGCCTGGGTTACGCCAGCTGAGCCCGCCAGCGGCTTTGCAGCCGCGCGTGCAAAAAATTCAAGTGCCCGTGGCAGGGGCGGCACTACCATCGCGGGCATGTCCGAAACCCAGGAACTCTTGCCCACCGAATGGATTGACCGCATCCGCGCCGCGGCGGCCGATCGCACCCGCCTGCACATTGCCGGCGGGGGCACCAAGGCGTTTGCGCGGCCTGCGCCCGAGGGCGAGGCCCTGTCCACCCTGGGCTTTCGCGGCATCGTCAGTTACGAGCCCACCGAGCTGGTGGTGACGGCCCGCGCCGGAACGCCGCTGGCCGAGCTGGAGGCCGCGCTGGCCGAGCAGGGCCAGTGCCTGGCCTTCGAGCCACCCCATTTCGGCCCCGGCGCCACCGTGGGCGGCATGGTGGCGGCCGGCTTGTCGGGCCCGGCCCGCGTGGCCGTGGGCTGCGTGCGCGATTTCGTGCTGGGCGTGCGCCTGGTCGACGGCCAGGGCCAGTGGTTGACCTTCGGCGGTCAGGTGATGAAGAACGTGGCCGGCTACGACGTGAGCCGCGTGCTGGCCGGCAGCTGGGGCCAGCTCGGCGTGATCGGCGAGGTGAGCCTGAAGGTGCTGCCCGAGGCACCAGCCGAGGCCACGCTGCTCGTTCACCTGGGGCAACACGACGCGCTGGAGCAGCTGCACCGCTGGTGCGCCCAGCCCTTGCCGCTCAACGCCTCATGCTGGGTGAAAGACACCACGGCAGCCGGCTCGCCCGAGTGCCTGTTCGTGCGCCTGCGTGGCGCCAAGGCCGCGGTGGAGTCGGCCTGCGAGCGCATGGTGCGCGAGGCCGATGGCCAGCGCCTGGACGCGGCCCAGGTTGCGCCCGACTGGGCCGCTTGCCGTGAACAGACGCTGCCCTTTTTCCAGGCGCCCTCGGCCGCGCAGGCCCTGTGGCGCCTGTCGGTGCCGCCCACCGCGCCGGTGCTGGACCTGCCCGCCTCGCCGCTGATCGAGTGGCACGGTGGCCTGCGCTGGGTGTGGGCGCCGCTGGACGCGGCCGATGCCCTTCGCGCCACGGCCCGCGAGGCTGGCGGCCACGCCACGCTGTTCCGCGCCCCGGCCCAGGGCGACGGCGGCGTGCCGCGCGAGCAGCCCCTGGCGCCCGCCAATGCCGCCATCGCCCAGCGCCTGCGGGCGGCCTTCGACCCCGCTGGTATTTTTTCGTCCGCCTCGGCCTGAACACCCGCCATGCAAACCCATCTCTCAGACGAGTTCGCGCAGCGCGCCGATGGCCGCGCGGCCGAGGCCATCCTGCGCAAGTGCGTGCACTGCGGCTTCTGCACCGCCACCTGCCCCACCTACCAGTTGCTGGGCGACGAGCTGGACGGCCCGCGTGGGCGCATCTACCTCATCAAGCAGGTGCTCGAAGGCGCCGAGCCCACCCGCAAGACCCAGCAGCACCTGGACCGCTGCCTCACTTGCCGCAACTGCGAAAGCACCTGCCCCAGCGGCGTGGACTACGGCCACCTGGTGGACATCGGCCGTGCCATCGTGGACGAGAAAGTGCCGCGCCCGGCCGGCGAGCGCGCCGTGCGCTGGTTGCTCAAGGAAGGCCTGCCCTCGCCGGTGTTTGGCCCGGCCATGAAGCTGGGCCAGTCGGTGCGCGGCCTCTTGCCCGAGTCGCTCAAGGCCAAGGTGCCGCAGGCCCGGCCTGCCGGGGTGTGGCCCACGCGCG
>CAYRSY010000158.1:0-2961 GCA_964427105.1 uncultured Dehalococcoidales bacterium | reverse complement strand
AAAACGAAAACAAATCGCCGCCACCATCCTGTATGACAATCGAATTAGACTAATTCACGGAGCTTTGCTATACTGTCTGGGCTGCATTAAAAATAGAATGTGCAATTATAAATTAACGGCTTATAGCCTTGACCATCGTTTTTCTACAACAGGCACGGAGATTCAGATGATATCGTCACTGGACTGGATTATTGTCTTTTTATGTTGCGAATAATGAATAATCACTCAAGCATACAGCAAAATACCGCCTCGCAAGAGTATAACGACATGGCCGATACACTGGGGCTGATACGCATGCCGCCTCTTAAAATCGGCCAACATATCGCACGCATACCCATAATACAGGGAGGTATGGCTGTAGGCATTTCACTTTCAGGATTGGCCTCGGCGGTTGCCTGCGCCGGAGGCATTGGAGTTATAGGCGGCGCCGGTATCGGCATGTTCGAGCCGGATTTTGCCAAAAACTACGATATAGCTTCGCGCCGCGCATTGCGCAACGAGATTAAAAAAGCCAGGCAGAAAACGCATGGCATACTGGGTGTCAACCTGATGGTAGCTCTCTCGGACTATCCCGAAATGGTTAAAGCTGCCGCCGATGAAGGAATAGATATTATTTTTTCAGGGGCAGGATTGCCGCTGGGATTGCCGGGACTGATAGACCTCAAGGGAAAGACACGGCTGGTGCCCATAGTATCCTCCGCCCGTGCCGCACGCATCATCTGCAAGAAATGGCTGGAAGACTTCGGCTATCTGCCTGACGGTTTTGTGGTGGAGGGCCCGCTGGCCGGAGGTCATCTGGGCTTCAAGGCGGAAGAACTGGATATGCCTGAGAATCGCCTCGAAAAACTGGTGCCGCAGGTAATACAGGAAGTACAGGCATTCGTGCCCATCGCTGAAAGGCCTATACCCGTCATCGCAGCAGGCGGCATTTACAGCGGAGCCGATGTATATAAATTCATCAGGCTGGGAGCTTCCGGCGTACAGATGGCAACGCGCTTCGTTGCTACAGAGGAATGCGATGCAGCTCCTGCTTTCAAGGAAGCCTACCTGAAAGCGCAGAAGGGCGATGCTGTAATTATCAAAAGCCCTGTCGGCATGCCGGGAAGGGCCATAAACAATGCCTTTCTCGACGACGTGCGCGCAGGCAAAAAGAAACCCTTCCGCTGTTATTGCCACTGCGTCAAAACCTGTGACTATACCCAGAGCCCTTACTGCATCTTCCACGCGCTTGTGAACGCACAGAAAGGGCACCTTTCGGCTGGTTTTGCTTTCTGCGGGGCAAATGTGGCCCGCATCAAGCGTATTACAACCGTGCCAAAACTTATCTCCTCGCTGGCGAGGGGATATTCCAGCGCCGCCCACCGTGAGTTCGGCGAAAGTCTGGCGCAATTCATAAACCGCAGCATATCGGCTACAACAAAGCCGGTAGCTATACAGAACACATAAATAAATTACCTGTAAAAGGAAAAGGAGAATTACTTGCCGACGATTATTGAACGTGTAACCAAGGTAACCGTAGCTAAATTGAGCGCCAATGAGGAGGCTGTCGTGCCTTCAGCCAGTTTTACCGATGACCTGGGAGCGGATTCGCTCGATCTGGTAGAACTCATTATGGGGCTGGAAGAAGAATTCAGCGCCGACGGCACCCCCGTCAAAATTCCCGATGAAGACGCCGCCAGGATAAAAACAGTACAGGACGCTGTGGACTATTTAAAAGAGAAGGGAATCACCGATGCCGGTAGCACGGCAAAACAGACTGCGGCATCCAAGGCCTCTCCGGCAGCAAAAACCGTAAAAGTTTCCGAATCCGGCTCAGGTACAAAGAAGACAGCATCTCCTGATTCTGCTAAAATCACTCCCGAAGGCTCTTCTTCCTCTAAATAACCGAAGACCTTAAAAGGGTGTGATAATGGCTACCGAAAGCCGTCTTCAAGGCACATTTACAAGCAAGGAAGGTATCCAGCTTTTTTACCAGGGCTGGGTACCTCCTTCTGAACCAAAAGCGATACTGGCGCTGGTGCACGGTCTGGCCGAACACAGTGGCCGCTATAATACTATCGCGAACGACATGGCAAGTCACGGTATTGCCGTTTACGCCATGGATCTGCGCGGTCACGGACGATCAGCAGGCAGAAGATGCTACGTAAAGCATTTCTCCGACTACGTGGACGATCTGGATTTGTTCCTCGACATTATACAAACCCGACATCCTGCCTCGAAGACCTTTCTTCTAAGCCACAGCTTGGGCGGCACTATCGCAATAGCCTATGCCGCGAGCCATCAGGAGAAGCTGGCGGGGATGATATTATCTGCTCCAACACTCAAACTACACGACGGTGTGACCAGGCGCGAAATATTTCTGGCACGGGTACTATCATTCATTGCTCCATTCATGGGGATAAGCAGGCTGGAAGCCGGTTCAATCAGCCAGGATCCGGCAGTCGTTAAGGCTTATATGCGCGACCCTCTTGTCTATACAGGCAAAATCGGAGCCCGCATGGGGGTTGAAATGATGACGGCCATCGATAAAACCATCCCCCGGATGCTTCCCGCTATCAAGCTGCCTGTGCTAATTATGCAAGGAACCGAAGACCGCCTTTCTCATCCTGAAAGCGGCAAATTAATGTTTGACAGCATATCCTCCAGTGATAAAACCCTGAAACATTATGCAGGTCTTTTTCATGAGATATTCAACGAACCCAGACATGCGGCTGTCTTCACTGATATGCGCGACTGGCTGAACGAGCGCGCTTAATCCGCATTCCTTGGTAATAATAAACACCCCCCCGGTGCTGTCATCCGCAGACTTCCTTTTGCAATAAGCCGGTGAATGCCTGATAATCTCTTTTTCATTAAAGGGAAAGGTTCCTTCAATAAATTCTTTTCGCGTCTTCGCATGCGCCTCAGACATAATTTATTACTTATTGAAGACTTAAAGCCGGGTTAATAATTATCCCCACT
>CAYRSY010000157.1:0-2980 GCA_964427105.1 uncultured Dehalococcoidales bacterium | reverse complement strand
CGGTTTCCTAAACCGCGTGTCGGGCGTTCGACTCGCCCCAGGGGCACCACTTTGACTTAGCTTTGCATATCTTTTCATTTTTCGCTTTTCAAAATCCCTGTATTTTTGATTTTACTTAACTTCCAGCTTTGTTTTACCCCAAAATCACTTAACTAATTGGACAAAACCTCTCTGGTTTATGAGTCCTGAATTCTCTGATTAGCTGGTCGCCAATATATATAGGTGGATACTTGCTTGGCTGCTTTTTCAGATGAATAAGGTTTCTTCCTGAAATTCAGCATGTCGTCTTTGGACACATAGACAACTCCTAAGAACACAGGACGCTTGTATCTAACTCCATATAAATTGCACATTGTCTTGGTATAGGGTTGACCCTCGCTGTCTCAAACAAAAACTGTTTAGTGATATTATTCTTGGCTGGATAGTATCTCTATCAAAGCACAGGCAGGTTAGCAATTTTATTAACCGGATTCTGGAAAAGGCAACTCTTCTTCGAGGCAATAGAGGCACCTGGTATGCAACTCCGCCAGGTATATCGAGGAACGAGCCACTGTTTCATCTTTAAAGCGGATGCTATCGTCGTTAATCTCAATAAAACCATTCTCAACCCATGTATCGTAGGCTTTCTTGAGGCGTTTACTCATCAATTCTAAAGACCAATTTTTGTTGAATAGATGCTCGAATTCCTTAAAAACTAGCCCCTGGGGGAACATCAAGACCCGCATTACATAGTATTCAATTGTGCATTCTTGTTCTCGCCTGTTCAAGGGCTCCCTGAGATAAACTTGCAGCGCGGAAGAACCCCATGTCAATTTAAACCCTTCTTGACTCCATGTACCGGATCCAAACGCTCTTATAGGGAATAGCCTGAATGTATCCCTTTCGATGGCATATTGATATTCAATGCCACGGGAGAAATTGAAATCCCAATACCGCTTGAGGCCTTTCCCCGCTGCAGCATCTATAGCGTATTGATATTGCTCGATACTGGCTTCCCTGCCGGGTATTTTTAGCAAACCCTGTTTAATTTTATTATAGAAGTAATTGCCCTGCGTGGGATACCAGTAATAGGTTGTCAGGTGTTTAGGTTGCAATTCCAGGGCGGAATCAACGCTCTTCCTCCATTTTAAAGGTTTTTCTGTAGGCACCCCGAACAAGAGGTCTATATTGATGTTGTCAAAGCCGGCAGCAGTGAGATCATCGTATGTCCTGTAAAAAGTCCGTGTATTATGAGGCCTTCCCCAGAACCGCAATTCCTCATCATCGAAAGATTGTGCCCCGAGGCTGGCGCGGTTAAAGCCCATATCATGCAGTGCTTTCAATTCTGTTCGGGTTTTCGTGCCCGGGAATATTTCCATGCTTATTTGTGCTTTCTCATCATAAGAGCCGCAGCACTTTAACAGGGCATCAAGTATGCGTTCTATCTGTGGTACCTTAAGCAGTGAAGGAGTTCCGCCACCAAAGGAAATGCCTTTGCATCTTCTGCTTTCACCTTTAAACGAGGAGATTTCTGTAACAAGGGCATCGACATACCTGTCGGAATACTGTTCGCATGAAAACAGGTTTTCATCGGCAAACATCAGTGTGCAGTAGCAGTAGAGACACCTCTTCAGACAGAAAGGCACGTGAACGTATAGATAGATATCCTGCAGGTTGGGTTCGCAGTCTCCATGCAGACTTTCCAGGGGTGTTTTACCTGGCGGATGCTTTTCACTATATTGGAGTGTGTCCATTTATCATCCCAATTCGTATGGCGATCAGACTAACAGATGATATCTAATCTGGAAGTATTATTATTGCGCAATGTGCAGGGTTATACAATGCCACCAGGAACAAACATAAATTTTCTTCTTATCTCCAAACAGCGATTGATGTATCAAGTTGATTATTTCACCCCGCGTTCGACTCGCCCCCCTGTCTCCACATGATGCCAAACAGGTTCTTTTTAAAAAAGGACAGGATGCCGGCTTTTATATCAATTCCATATCTATTAAGGTGTAGAATTCATTAATAGACTTGGTTTTAAATCATTTGTAATTTGAAGAGTCCTGATGGTCGATGATTTTCCGATAGTTAAGGAAATATCGAATATTGATTATTGCTCCTGCTTGAACGACAGAAGTTTTTGCTTTGCCAGCGGTATTTGTATCTGTATTAGTGCATTGCAGGGGCTGAACCTATCCAGTCCTTGGATTGCAGATAGGCATAATACATGGGCGAGATAAGATCGTTCAGCTCAGCAGGTTGGCTCAATCTTATTTTAAGAATCCATTCTTCATACGGATGGGTGCTCACGAGTTGCGGTATCGAAACCAGACTTTGATTTGTTTCGAGTACCTCACCTGAAACAGGGCTGGTAAGTTCAGCATTGATCTTGCCTGCCATGACAAAGCCAAAACTATCGCCGGCAGTCAGAATCTTTCCGGGTGTAGTGAACCGGCATGACTCCATGTAGCCAAATAACATCTGTAATTTATCGGTCATACCAATGTAAACTGTATTGTTGCCAAGGTCTTTCACCCAGATGTGTTCGATGGAGTAAAGCCTGTCCGAGGCAATCAGGCTTGAAACTCCCGGGGTATCGGTATTGGACAAATAAGGAACTTCACTGATAGTGCCTGTGGCTTGAGTAGCGCCCGATAAACCTGAAGTTGGAGATGCAGAGGTCATGGTGGATGCAGTTGCTGTCTCGGACGTTTCTGTTTTACTGCAGGCCGATGATAAGGCCAGAGAAGACAGGGCAGCCCCTCCAATTACCAAACCGGTATCTTTTAAAAACGCTCTGCGAGAGATTCCTTTCGGATGATCGTTTTCGTTTTTCATGGTATCTGTCTCCTTTAATAATCTGTCATCAGATTGGATCCGCTTTCGGGAGTCGGGTCAGTTGGTACGGCTACGGACGAATATAAAACGAATAATCGCCAGAATAACTATAAAAGCGCCGGCCGCTAATGCCAGATAGAAACCAGGCTGGATGGAG
>CAYRSY010000156.1:0-3049 GCA_964427105.1 uncultured Dehalococcoidales bacterium | reverse complement strand
GGCTATTTATGTACCACTTCACAGTGTCCCAAAGGAGAACGGCTGGGGCCCTGCGGAGGCAGTTTTCACGGCTGGTGTGAAGTGTATCCCGGCAAGCGGGAATGCGTCTGGGTCCGATCATATTCACGTCTTAAGGCCTATCGCGCCGAACACAGCCTGAGTGAATGTATTATCCCTCCGCGCAACTGGGAGTTGTGGAATACTTCATCTCTGATAAACTTCTACATGGGACGGGACCATACATCCAAACGGCTGGGAGTGAAACCATTGGTTAAGAAAAACAAAACCAATACTAATACTGCAGATAATCCGGCCGACTGATACCCCTGCCAGATTGATCCGTTTTTTATCAATACCATTCCCTTTATTATGCTCGAAGTTTTACTTTTGCCCCTTTGGCTGTCTCACGTTATACTTTAAAACAATATGAAAACAAGTGATTTCGATTACGTTTTACCCCCCGACCTTATCGCACAAACGCCGTTAGAACCGCGCGATAGTTCGCGTCTTTTAGTACTCGACCGCAGGAATGCAGGCATAAGCCATCATCAATTCAGAGATATCGCTGATTATTTGAAAAGTGGCGACGTTCTGATAATGAACAACAGCCGCGTGATACCGGCGCGCCTGTTCGGGAAGAAAGCCGCTACCGGCGCCGCCGTCGAAATACTGCTTTTGCGGCGTTCTCCATTGAATGAGTCGTGGGAAGCCCTTGTTAAACCGGGAAAAAGACTGCCGGCCGGCACTATCGTGAATCTGGAAAGCAGTGACAAACTCCATCATATTACGGCCGAAATCAAAGGCGTGCTGGATGAAGGCATAAGGGAAGTCGGTTTCTCCGACGAAAGCCTGCTGCCTTTGCTGGGCAATATTCCCCTGCCGCCGTACATACATGCCCCGCTTGCCGATTCCGAGCGGTACCAGACAGTCTATGCCAGGGAACAGGGCAGTGCCGCAGCGCCTACCGCCGGGCTGCATTTCACCCCGCAGTTGCTGGATGAACTTAAGAAAAAGGAGGTCGAATGCCTGGAAACCACGCTGCACATAGGCCTTGACACCTTCCGTCCGGTACAGGTCGAAGATCCTGCGGAGCATCACATTCACCGTGAGTACGGCATCGTTTCGGCTGAGGTGGCAGCACACCTCTCTAAAGCCAAAATCGAAGGCAGGCGCATTATTTGCGTGGGGACAACCTCGGTGCGGGTATTGGAATATGCCGCTCAGCAGAGCAAGGTTAATCCGCTGGATCCCTTCTCCGGCTGGGTTGACCTGCTTATTCTGCCGGGATACAATTTTCTCCTTACGGAAGCGATGATTACCAACTTCCACCTGCCACGCTCGACACTGCTCATGCTTGTTAGCGCATTCGCCGGAAAAGAGCAAATAATGAAAGCCTATGCCGAAGCCGTCAAAGAGAAATACCGCTTTTACAGTTTCGGTGATGCCATGCTTATTCTGTAATAATTCGCTCGGCGAAACCTGTAGTACGGCTATCTTATCTACTTTTTCGACGTTAATATATGCAGAACGGGAATGAAACTCAGGAGGTGCGCGTTGAAAAGATTTTCGGGCTGCCTCGCAGCCATATTGCTGGTTTTGCCACTGTGTTGCCTGCTGCTTTTCAGCGGCTGCTCGACAACGAATAGTGAAGGCTTTGCCATTTATCTCACGGCTGATGACGTTCCTCCGGCTGAAATGATTAACCTGAGCCGCTTCGATCTTGCAGATAAGCCGGTTATAGCCGCATCGGATATCGTCTCTTATCGGGCTGTGACGCATGAGATTCTGCTCACATCCGAGGCTTTTGAGCGTATTTCCAGCCTGGAAGTGCCCGTCAGGGGAAAATCGTTCGTGGTTTGCGTGAACAAAGAGCCAATTTACCGGGGAGCTTTCTGGACTCCCGTATCATCCATGTCATTCGATGGTGTTACCATGTGGAAACCGTTCGGCACACAGCAATCCAACAGCATCAAACTGGAACTGGGTTATCCCTCTCAGAGTTTTTATAGCGGCACAGACCCCCGCAGTAACGCCGAAATAATACAGTCTCTCGAGGATTCAGGGAAGTTAATAGCAATGCTGCCCAAATCCATGAAAGGCTACGAGCTGTATTCGTGGTCACAGGACGGGCAGTGGCACTTCACCCTGATTACCGGAACCAACCGCAACAAAACGCAGGATGAAATCATATCCCGATCAAATACGGTGACCGCAGACGGGTGGGTGCAAATTCAAGTTATAGGAGAGGATGCGATAAAAACTATCCTCGCTGCTATCCCTCAGGACGAGTGGGTTTTATGGCTTGCCGGACCAATAGAGCCTGCGACCACGCCAGAAGTTATTTTCACGCTTCCGCCGGAAACGATTATAGAGGCCCTTAAAACACAGGCTCAACAAAGCGGCTTTCATCTTGCTGTATAATCGGCCTGTTTGCGTTTAAGTACATTCTGCTACGGCTTGCCGATTATTTGCGCATGATATCTGCAGCAGCAGTCTATCCGCATCGGCTCATAAGGATGCCGATAACCACGAAGAAGACGATAAAGGCAAGCGCGCAAACAGCCACGAGCAACATGCGGTTCTGCCTTACAGGCCTTACGTTTTCATCCCTTGCCATCCGGCTCAACTCTGCCGAAGACGGGATCTCTTCCGGCGCTAAATCCCCATTCTGCGCCCATTTACGATACAGCTGGCGCATTCTCCACTTGCCGGTCACCAGGTCACGAACAGGTTCCACCAGTTTCGCGATCCTGAATTGAATCTTAGGCCATATCGGTTCACTGGCGGTTGCCGGTTTATATTCATAGTCAAATGCATCCGGCTCTTCCTGTTGTTCATATTCCTTTTCGCTATCTTTGGAAACAATATAACTGTCTTCCGGCGCTGTCTCTTGTCCGCTAAACTCTTCCCGAGTCATCTTCTGCTGCGGAGATTGCATCCGGCATGGTTTTTCGATAACTTTTAAACCTTTGCCGCAACGCAGGCAAAAAATAGAACCCGGCGGCAATTTCTGGCCGCAGGCCGGGCAAAAACTAAAATCTTCTTCAGG
>CAYRSY010000155.1:0-3060 GCA_964427105.1 uncultured Dehalococcoidales bacterium | reverse complement strand
GCGCTGCCTGCCTGAGAGGGATGATAATAGCTGAAGTCCCTGAAAGGAACAAGCAGGTCTATGATGCGTTTCAAGGCATCCGTAATCCAGTTTTTATGCTCGGGGAAAGCCGCAGACAGCTCTTTCAGACGGGTCTTTTCGAACGCCTCGTAATAGACAAGTATTGTTCCCTCGGTACCGACTGCTTCCTTCAAGTCTTCCAGAAAAGCCGGACGGGGGTCTTCTTTTCCTTTCGCCAGAAACGCTTTATGTCTGGCGCGGGCGCCTTCCTGTTCAACGACATGCACGGAGAATTGAAAGGGAATAGCCTGATACGGGCTGGTGCCGTCATATAAAGGAACGGCAGTCATAAAAGTCTCGAAGTCCATAAAATACAGCGGGTATTGCAGTTTATCGAGGAATGAACGCAGGCCGGCGCGGTCTATATGCGGCTGCCCGCACACCACGCAGTCTTTCTGTATCTGCTGTTTGCCGTTGAGCCTGACGTCCTGCGGTATATCGCATATGTTAAGGATACCGCGCTCCAGCAGGGTTTCGCCCAGTTTCTTGCCGTAGTACAGTGTCATGACATGATGGGCAGGCAGATAAGCCCAGCATTCTCCCTGAAGCGCACAGGCGTAAGGAGAATTGCAGTGCTGGCCTATAGCAGCTTCCGGGCATTCATCAAAAGAGATGATTTCCAGCATTTGCGAAATGCGTTCTTCGAGGCCTTCTGTGAAAGGAGACAGTCTGTCGGTAACATCCTCTACAATGAACAACTGCTGAGGGGCAATCTCGCCATGTTTTATAAAGGTTTTATCGAGATAAACAAGGAAGCAGCGTCCGATAGTCAGGCCTGCCAGTTGACAGCAATGGCGCTGGAACGCCACATCGTGCAAATGCTCATCGCGGATTTCAGTTGTGCTTTTTACCTCGATGATGTCCCACCCCGCATCCCCCGACGGATTGAGGATATCCACGCGGCAAAAAAGGTGAGCGGCAGAAAAGCCAGCCTCGTAAATCGGCAGGCGTGAGCGCAAAGCAGATTTGGTTTCGCGCAGGTTTTCGCTTATATTCAGGCTATAGACGTTAAGCCCGCCGGGAAAAAGCGCCTGCGCCAACTCGCCGACGTAATGCCCCTGATCGAAAACGCTCTGGGTGGCTTCATCTACTTCCGGAAGTCTTGAATAATCGTTGACCGAAACCCACAGCAGTTTGCTGCACTGAAGGCCGTTCAGGTAACGCGATTTTGACAGGCTTTTGTAACTGCTCAAGCGGTTCTTCCCTTTTAATAATTATTATGCACTATTCGAACGCGCCTGTCTTGTCTTTCCCCCGATAACCCCCCTTTCGGCAAAGGACTTCATCCGGTTTTACCCGGTAAATGTCGTTCTGAGGAAGACACAACCTGACGTGAGATCCCTGAGGGATGAGGTAATCCGCCCGCAGGACATGGCATGCCCCTTGTATGTTGTGATGGTGCTGTGATGGAGCACGGCGCGCCGTGCCGTTCTCCCGTTACCATGCTGGAAGCCAGAGAGGCTGGCTAAAGCATCTGGGGCGGGGTGGTATCTCCTCTCCCTCGAGGGGAGAGGATTTAGGTGAGGGTGAACCGCTAACCTGGCGCCGCGCGCCATGATAAGGATGAAATATCCTGCCGTCCTGAGCGAGCTTGCCGAGCGTGAGGACCTCAGGGCGGGGGCATTCTTCTCTCCCTTTGGATTAAGAGGGATTTAGCCTCTTGTAGCAGCACGGCGTGCCGTGCCGTTCTCCCGTTGTCATGCTGGAAGCCGCAATGGGCGGCTGAAGCATCTGGTGGGGAGGAATTTGTCATTCCCGCACATTCGCTCCGCTCAGTATAAACTCCAGCGGGAATCCAGCCGTAGTGTAGGGGCTAGTCATGACTAGCCCGCCCGTCGTTTTGTAGGGGCTTATGGCCATAAGCCCGCCCACATTTGTCATTCCGACGAAAGCCGCAGACTGACGCGGCAATCCCGTTATCCGGTTGTCATGCTGGAAGCCGCGATGGGCGGCTGAAGCATCCGGGGCGGTGGCGGTATCATCTCTCCCTAATATTAGAATTCTTTCCTTTCTACTCTCTCGCCCGCCTATAACCGTCATTTCATTCTCACTCTCTCCCCCTGGCAAAGGGGGAGAGCCTTGGAGAGAGGGCGAGAAAGGGGAGATTAAGAGGAATTCTTCAGGCAAAACAATGTGTTCAGGCATAAAGAATCTCCCTTTATCCCTCTTTTCCAAAGAGGGAAAGCCTTATTTTCCTCGCCCCTTACCATCCTGTCATTGTCGGGCTTGACCCGACAATCCAGAATCACCTATCTTCTATGGTGAAAAAGCGTTATGCTATAATAGAATTGCAGTATAGCCTGTGGAGGCTTTTATGAAACTCAGTGAAAAAGATCGCAAGGAACTGGACGCTTATATAGACACCCGCATCGAAGCCATTCTGGCTGAAAAGCTGGAAAAACTTTCCGCCGACCCCGATGCAGAACTTGAATTGCGGGATGAAATCAAGGAACTTTTAAGGACAACCTCTAAAAAATGCATCCCTATCGAAGAAGCAGCTAAAAACCTGGGCTGCGAGTGGTAGATGTCCTGGCAGGTAGTTATCGCTTCCGAAGCTCAGGATGCGCTGGCGCAACTGTCCCAGCCTGTCAGACAGCGGCTGCTTAAACGTCTTAAATGGTTCATAAATAATTTCGACTCATTGCAGCATGAAACACTCACAGGGGAATTCAGCCACTATTACAAATATCGTATCGGAGATTACCGCGTTCTTTATACTTTCTCCGCAACAGACCAAGCCATTACCATCCGCCTCATAGGTCATAGAAGCAATATCTATAAATCCAGATAGTATCCTGTCATCTTATAAGGACGTGGAACACGGCTGCTTTAGGTACAATTTCCATCTGTCATTGTCGGGCTCGACCCGACAATCCAGCGTCCATCGACCCTTTGTCCTTGTCGTCCTGAGCGAGCCTGCCGAGCGTGAGGACCTCAGGGCGGGGGGTATCTTCTCTCCCTTTGGCGAAAGGGAGACCTCAACGGCGTTGAGGAGAGGGA
>CAYRSY010000154.1:0-3107 GCA_964427105.1 uncultured Dehalococcoidales bacterium | reverse complement strand
CCAAACCCATGCGGCGCGTTTCTTCCTCGACAACGGCTTCATCCAGCTTGGTGAAAAGCACATGCGGCGGGTTGAGCTTTGCGCCGGGCTGCGGCATGACCAATCCCCAGCCCGCATCCTCAACTTTACCGGGAAGCCCCAGATAAGCATGCAATTTTTGAGAACTGAAAGGCATAAAAGGATACATAATAGTTTTGAGCGCCGTTATGACCGCAATAGCCACATAAAGCGAAGTGGCGGCGGCATCTTTATCTATCTTGATAGCCTTCCAGGGAGCTTTGTCATCAAGGTAGCGGTTGGCTTCCTGCGCCAGCGTCATGGCGGCGCGTATGGCATCCTTGAACTGGCAGCCGTATAACAGCTTATCGACTGCATCAAGGGTATCCCTCGCTTTGCCCAGCAAATTCTGGCTGGCCTCATCGAGCGCGCCTGGAGGCGGAACCATGCCATCGAAACGCGTATAGGTGAAGGTGAGCACGCGCTGAACCAGATTGCCGTAGGTGGCGACCAGTTCATCGTTGTTACGGCGCACGAACTCACGCCATGAAAAATCGGTGTCTGATGTTTCCGGCATGTTGGCGGAAAGCAAATAGCGCAGCGGGTCGGCATCGTAACGCTGGAAGTAATCTTCCACCCACACCGCCAGATTGCGGCTCTTGGAGAACTTCTGGCTCTCGATGGTGAGAAACTCGTTGGCCGGAACATCACACGGCAGATTCAGGCCGCCATACCCCATAAGGATGGAAGGCCAGACAATGGTATGGAAGGGAATATTATCCTTTCCGATGAAGTAATAACCGCGCCCGTCGCCTTCCCAGAACTTATGCCAGGCTTCGGGATCCCCGGACTTCTGCGCCCACTCTTTCGAGGCGGAAAGGTAGCCGATAACAGCCTCGAACCACACGTACAAACGCTTGCCTTCATAGCCGGGCAGAGGCACCGGGATGCCCCACTCGATGTCGCGGGTTATGGCGCGGTCGTGCAGGCCATCCTGCAGATAGCGCGTGGTGAAATTGAGCACATTGGTGCGCCAGCAGGTCTTGTCTTTCAGCCAGTCGAGAAGCGGCTGTTCAAAGGCGGAGAGCTTGAGGAAGAAATGCTCCGATTCCTTGTATTCCGGGGCTGTGCCGCAGGTGCGGCAGCGCGCTCCGACAAGCTCTGCGGGATTCATAGGCTTGCCGCATTGCTCGCACTGGTCGCCGCGCGCGTTAGGCGATTTGCACAGGGGACAGGTTCCTTCTACATAGCGGTCTGGCAGGAAGCGCCTGCATTTATCGCACCAGGGCTGGGAAACGCTCTGTTTGTAGATATAGCCCTTTTCCAGCAGCTTGAGGAAAATGTCCTGCGCCGTTTTCTCATGATTGGCGGTACGGGTGGTAGTAAAAATATCCCATGATATGCCCAGCTTCTCGAACCCCTGCAAAAAGAGGCTGTGATAATGTTCAGCTACTTCAGCCGGAGTTTTGCCTTCGGCTTCGGCGCGGATAGTGACGGGCGTGCCATGCATATCCGAGCCGGACACCATGATAACTTCGTCGCCTTTGACGCGGTGATAGCGGGCAAAAATATCCGCCGGAAGATAAGCCCCGGCTACATGCCCCAGATGCAGCCCGCTGTTGGCATAAGGCCAGGCTACGGCAACCAGTATGCGTTCACTCATTTTCACTTCCTGATGATGGTGTAATTTAGCATAATTCTGCCAGATAGGCCAGAGTTAAAGCAAGAGAGGGGCTCACCCGCCCCTCTCCGAACTGACATGCGTGTTCGGCTAGTCTTTTGCCGGCGTTTCAGGTTCCGAAGGCAGGCTTCCCTCGCTCTCGCGCAGGAAGGTGAGCATCATCTCGCCCTTTACTTCCTTGTAATGGGCGTAGCCCTTCTTTCTGGCGCAATCTGCGCAGTAACGCACGGATTTACCGCCCTTTTCCACCTCTTTGCCCTTTTCATCCTCATCCACCACAACATAGCGGTCGGGACTGGGTATCTTTTTCTTGCATATGTCGCAGCTAACCGTACCTACCGAAAGACATCCTCTTCTCATTTCCCTGTTCTCCTGAATAATGAACTATTTTAACTTTAGCCACTCGCGGTAAAGCAAGCGGCGCGAAATCCCTGTTTCTGCGGAGAGCATCTCCGTAGCCTCTTTTGCCATAACTCCCGACCTTCGCAGCTCTCCGAGCCTTGCCAGCACGTCATCCGCGCCGGCTTCCGCGGGTTCATCCGGCTTCCCCTCTATTATAAGGGTAATCTCGCCCCTCGGCTCTGCAAAATGGTCGATCGCCTCCTGAACCGTGCCGCGGAAAACCTCTTCGTGCAGCTTGGTCAGTTCACGGCAGACGGCAATACGGCGGTTGCCCAGCACTGATAGTATATCATGTAATGCATCTTTCAGGCGATGGGGGGCTTCATAGGCTGCCAGTGTTACCCTTTCGGCGGCTACCGACTCCAACGCCCTCCTGCGTTCGCCAGCCTTGCGCGGCAGAAAACCCATGTAATGGCAGGCGTCCGTCGGCAGGCCGGACACCGCCAGCGCCGAGATAAAGGCAGAAGCACCGGGAACAGGCACAACAGGTATCCCTTTCTCCTGCGCCGCCACCACCAGTTCGTAGCCGGGGTCAGAAATAGCAGGCATGCCCGCTTCGGACACCAGCGCCACATCGCCCTCCTCCAGTTTGGAGAGGAGATACTCCAGCTTGCCCTTTTTGTTATGCTCGAAGTAGCTGGTAAGATGAGTCTTTATCTCGAAACGTGTCAGCAAATGGCGCGTGGTGCGCGTGTCCTCCGAGGCAATCAGAGATACCTCTTTAAGGATGCGCACGGCGCGGAAGCTCATGTCTTCCAGGTTGCCGATGGGAGTTGCCACAACGTAGAGTGTATGCATTATGTCAATACATTATAGCATGGGAAGAGAAAGTTATCAGTTATCAGTTATCAGTTGTCGGTTGCCTGCGGCTGGATTCGTTAGTCGTTTCACTGCGAAATTTTTTTCTGTGCGGAACGACTCTCTTTTAGCAGTTTATAGTTATCAGTTTTCAGTTAACAGTTGTCAGTTTATTGAGGGATTATATGATAGCACGGATATTGCGGGGACGGTCAAGGGGTGTTTGTCG
>CAYRSY010000153.1:0-3136 GCA_964427105.1 uncultured Dehalococcoidales bacterium | reverse complement strand
TCCTTAGCAATAGTTACATTACAATCGAAAAAGAAGTCATAAATTCTCTGGGATTGAGCGATCTGATCATGGATCTAAGGCTTAACAGATTTCTGCATGATCCAATGGATGAATTAATGCGCGGATTGTTTGACCCGCTATTTGATCTACTGAAAGCGAATATGAGCATTGAAAACTTTGAACAAAAGGCGATGCAAATCGTGGCGAATTCTTCCCGTCTTTTGTATCAAGAGGGCTATGAGAAGTGGGCGATCTTATCGCTGGTTAAACTGTTAAAAGCGGATAAGCTGTACCAGGTTACCACGCGTAAATTTGGCTCCAGTGAGGAGCAAACCAGAATGAGAGACGGCCAATCTAAAGAACCTGTGCCGCCGCCCAAAGAGTCAAAACGCCTGCAATTCAGGGATGATCCAGAGGCAATATTTATTGTTCCCGACCTGATAGTAAAATCCACCGGTGCAAATGGTCATGTTGGATTTAAGTCACGACGCGGTAAGGCTGTGGCTAAAGCGGTTAACGCCAGCGAAAAGAGAAAATGGTATCCCATTGATTCGGTAGCACCCATGATTCCCAATCTGACACTGGTTTATCTGGCTGAAAACCCCGAAGACATCTCCCTTGTAGCCGATGTAGATAGAATCTGCAGGCCAGATATAATAATGTTTACCAGAGAGCTTGAAAAATGGTGCGAAAACGAAGGGCTTAATACGATAAGATCCTGCCATTACAGCCTGAAGCCGACACTGGGAACCTATGTAATTTCCAGAGGAGCAGTCGCGGAGAAAAAGGATGAAGAACATGATGAAGATATCCACATCCTATCAGTCGGCCTCGACACCTGTAAACTTGAACCGATAGTTAATGCTTTAAGCAACGCGGCGGCGAACAAATAAATATCGCGCATTTTTGATAATCGATTCTCATGGCGCTGCTATCCGTGACTTAATGTTCAATTCATAGGTTATTCAATTTCGTGGAGAGACTGATATGGCAATTCTCGAGTTTTCGGTCCCTTGTCCAAATGATCTCGAATCTTTGAACGAGCTCTTCAAGCTTAACAAGTCAGAGACGAATAAAATCAGAGAAATTTATCTTGCCGGACCCGAGTGCTATTCCGGTGCGGGCAGAATAATGTCCGAGACAGTGACCATGAACGAGTTCATGGAGCTTGTGGAGCTGATACACAAAGCAGGGATAAAAGTAAATCTGGTTTTGAATACAACCTGCGAAGGCAGCAGCTGGTATTCTTCAGAGGTTATACAGTCAACAATGGAGTACCTGGCGCAGGTATGTGAAAAGCATGGTATAGAAGCAGTAACAATAGCCAACCCTGTCTACATCTGGGAAGTCAGGAAAAAGTTCCCAAATCTTGAAATATGCGCCTCTGTTCTTGGCGACATAGATTGCGTGCAAAGGGCATTGATTTATTCTCAAGCCGGGGCTAATGTGATCACACCGGACGTTAACATCAATCGTAACCTTGAACTTCTTAAAAAGATAAAGAATGCTACCAAAGCTGAATTAAGGTTGTTGGTTAACGAGGGTTGCCTTTATAAATGCCCCTTTAGAAGGTTTCATTTTAACTATATTTCACACAAATCGAGAGAACCCAGCATGCTTGCCGGCGAAAACATTTTTACTTCCAAATGCCTGCAAATATACAACAGAGACCACGCCCAGATTTTAAAATCCTGCTGGATAAGACCGGAAGACATCGGTAAATATGAAGGGATATCCAGTTATTTCAAGATAGCAGGCAGAGCCAGCCCGGCAAATCAGGGAGTTGCAATCCTAAGATATACACGGGCATACATGAGGCAAAGCTGGAACGGAAACCTTGTGGATATCATGGATTCCAGCATATATCGTTTTGGACAACTTACGAACGCCTGCCTGGATAACAAAACCTTGAGCAGAAGCAATTTCTTCGAAAAAACTTCTTCCTGTAATTATGATTGCACAACCTGCAATTATTGCGATGAGCTTGCAAAGAAGCTGATCAATGCCAGATTGATTGTATAATTCCCAAGCTTTTTGGAGGGATTGAGATGGAAGCTCTGGAGTTTTCGGTACCTTATAACGGAGATTCTGATTTGTTACCGGAACTTTTCAAGATGAAGAATCTGAACAATAATCGCATAAGGGAGATATTCCTAAGCGGTCCCCAAGAATATTCAGGTTCCGGCAGGATAGTAAAGGGAATTAACTTCGATGAATTCGCGCAAATCGTGCATAAGATTCATGCGGAAGGGATACAGGTAAATCTGGTTTTTAATTCAACCTGCGATGGCAGTGAATGGTACTCTCAGGAAGTCATCAGCTCGACGATGCAGTATCTGGATCGAGTTCATAATGAACTCGGCATAGAATCAATTACTATAGCAAACCCTTTATACATAAAAGCGGTCAGAGAACGATTTCCCGACATGGAAATTTGTGCCTCTGTGCTCTGTGATATTGATTGCATGCAGAGGGCTGCCATTTTCAAGGATCTTGGAGTGGACATTATAAGCACAGATGTCAACATCAACCGTGATTTAGAACTTTTAGAAGAAATAAAGAACTACACAAACACCAGATTGAGGCTACTGGTCAATGAAGGATGCCTGTACAGATGTCCATTCAGGAAATTCCATTTCAATGCTACCTCGCATGTCTCAAAGGAAATAATCGAAGGAGTCAAGGATGTATCCTTTGCCAATTTTTTAGGGTTGGGAACCGGTGTAATTATTAAAGACCATTCACAACTCTTGAAATCATGCTGGATAAGGCCAGAAGATTTAAGAAAATATGGCAAGATAACAAACTTTTTTAAGATAGTCGACAGGGCGCAGTTGAGTAGTTTCATCATCAGAGCTACTAAAGCCTACATGGAAGAAAATTGGAGCGGAGACCTTTTAGATATAGTTTCCGGATGTTCAAAGAGATATAGCATGATATACGGCGCATATTTAGACAATGAAAGTCTGGAGAAATACAACTTCTTCGAAAAGGTTACTTCCTGCAATAGAAACTGCAGTCATTGCAGTTATTGTGATGAATTGTCTGCGAAGTTACTCAAACTTGGAATAACGACACAGGCAAAGCTGGCAGATATAAAACATAGTTGATTGCCAAAGATAGATAATACATAAAA
>CAYRSY010000152.1:0-3167 GCA_964427105.1 uncultured Dehalococcoidales bacterium | reverse complement strand
TTCATAGCCAGTCCCCCACAGCCTTCATCACCATCGTGCTGCCGGAATTCATAACAGCCCATTTTGGCGAGCGTTTCCTGCATAACCGCACTGCTTCCCGACTGCACGGCATATTCGAGAAGCATCCCAACGTAACGCTGGTGACAGTGCCGTACATACTGGAAAAATAGAGGAAAGAACAAGATTCCGAATTCAAAGCTATCCTGGTTTTAGTTAATTTGCTCAAACTGAGTGTTAAGAGTTTCCCACCTGCGCGTGCCGCCATCTTCCCATGCTGGAGGCCAGATTGGCAGGCCGAAGCATCCGGCGGGGCAGTGGGAGAATAAAAATGTAGGGGCGCAGCATGCTGCGCCCCATGTTCCAGCCATTCTAAAACTTCGATATTGATTTCAACGGCAACCAGCAAATATCGGCCTGATGAGGGTACAGGAAAGGGGCAAGTCAGGACTCGCCCGCCATATTGGTTGCCCCTCTCCTTTAAGAGATATCCCCGGCCTGGGGGTTTCCCAGGGTTTTTTTGAGATAATAACCCGTCGCCGATGTCTTGTGTCTGGCTATCTGTTCAGGCGTGCCGCTAGCCACCAGCCGCCCCCCCGCATCCCCGGCCCCGGGCCCCAGATCTATTATCCAGTCAGCATTCTTGATAACATCCAGATGATGTTCGATGATGACAACGGAGTTACCGCTGTCCACCAGCCGCTGCAGCACGCGCATCAGAACTGCCACATCCTCGAAAGAAAGCCCGGTAGTAGGTTCATCGAGGATATACAGGGTGCGCCCGGTTGCCCGTTTTGAAAGCTCCGTAGCCAGCTTGACGCGCTGCGCCTCGCCGCCTGAGAGGTGAGTCGCCGGTTGTCCCATTCGGATGTAATTAAGCCCGACGGAATGTAAAGTTTCCAGCTTGTTTTTGATTTTTGGAAAATGCTCGAAGAAATGCAGCGCCTCTTCCACCGTCATATCCAGCACTTCGGCGATATTCTTACCCTTGAATTTGACCTCCAGCACCTCACGGTTATAGCGCGCTCCATGGCACACATCGCACGGCACCGTCACATCCGGCAAAAACTGCATTTCGATTTGTATATAGCCATCGCCGCGGCAGGCCTCGCAGCGCCCGCCCTTTACATTGAACGAAAAGCGCCCGGCAGAATACCCCCTCAAACGGGCTTCAGGCGCAGTGGCAAAAAGCTCGCGGATATGTGTGAAAACGCCGGTGTACGTCGCAGGATTGGAGCGCGGCGTGCGACCTATAGGAGCCTGGTCAATGTCTATCACTTTATCTATATTTTCAATGCCCGTAATGGAGTCGGCCTCGCCGGGCTTTTCGCGCGAGCGGTACAAAACCTGCGACAGCTTGCGGTAAAGCACCTCGTTTATGAGCGTGCTCTTGCCGGAGCCGGATACACCCGTTATGACAACCAGTTTCCCCAGAGGGATATGGACGTCTATATTCTTGAGGTTGTTCTGGCGCGCGCCTTTAATGACTATTTCCGCGCCGTTGCCCTTGCGCCGCTTTTCAGGGACTGGTATCTGCTTGCGCCCGGACAGATACTGGCCGGTAAGAGATTTTTCAGAGGTGAGTATCTCATCCAGCGTACCTGCAGCTATGATCTCTCCGCCGTGCTCTCCCGCCCCCGGCCCCATGTCGATAATATAATCGGCGGCGCGCATAACGGCCTCATCGTGCTCCACGACGATGAGTGAGTTGCCCAGGTCTCGCAGTCGCTTGAGCGTTTCCACAAGGCGGTAATCGTCCGCCGGATGCAGGCCGATGGTGGGCTCGTCGCAGATGTAGAGTACGCCCATCAGGCCGCTGCCTATCTGGGTGGCTAAACGGATACGTTGTCCCTCGCCTCCTGAGAGCGTTCCGGAGGAGCGCTCCAGCGTGAGATAATCCAGCCCCACGTTTTCGAGGAAGCGCAGGCGCGAGGTGATCTCTTTTAAAATCTCGCGGGAAATGGTGCGCTCTTTTTCACTGAGTATGGTATCCGCGCCGGTCAGAGAGGTTGCCCATTCGAGTGACTTGCTGACCGACATTCGTGACGCCTGCACTATATTTATGCCGCCGATAGTGACCGCCAGAGCTTCCGGCTTTAGGCGCTTGCCCTCGCACACCTGGCAGGGCGAAGCCACCATATACTGTTCCATAGAGGCGCGCGACATCTCGGATTCCGTATCATGATGCAGCCGCGACATGCGCGGTATTACGCCCTCGAATCCATCGTAGTAGGTGCGCGGCTTGCCGTAATGGTTGCGGTAGGTATGTGATTCACCACCCTCGCCGTAGAGAATTATTTTTATAACTTCTTCATCTAAATCCTTGAAGGGTGTTTTCAGCGAGAAATGATAGCGGGCGGCCAGATCCTCAAGCTGCGAAAAATACCATGTCTGCCACTGGTAGGGGTGGATGGCTCCCTCCCCCAGAGACAGATTCTTGTTGGGGATTACGAGGTCGGGATCGAATTCCATTTTAATGCCCAGCCCCGTACATGCCGGGCATGCCCCGTGCGGGCTGTTGAAGCTGAAGGTGCGCGGCTCTATCTCCCCCAGACTGATGCCGCAGTCAGGACAGGAAAACTGCTCCGAAAAAAGCATTTCCTCGCCGTCAATAATGGAGATAAGCACGACGCCCTTGCCCAGCTTGAGCGCCGTCTCCACCGAGTCGGCGATGCGGCTCTGGTTGCCTTCCTGCCCTATAATCAAACGGTCTATGACCGCTTCGATGGTATGCTTCTTTTGCTTGTCGAGGGTGATTTCCGAATCAAGCTCTTTGATTGTTCCGTCCACGCGCACGCGGGCATAGCCGCTCTTGCGCAGGTCTTCGAAAATATCCTTATACTCGCCCTTGCGGTCTTTGATTATTGGAGCCAGCACAAGTATTTTCGAGCCGACGGGAAGACTCTGCACGGCATCAACTATCTGCTGCACCGTCTGCATGGCAATCTCCCGCCCGCACTGCGGGCAGTGGGGATGCCCTACGCGAGCGAAGAGGAGACGCAGGTAATCATAAATCTCTGTGACTGTGCCGACTGTGGAACGCGGGTTGTGGCTGACACCTTTCTGGTCTATGGAGATGGCAGGGCTAAGGCCTTCTATGTAGTCCACATCCGGCTTTTCCATGCGCCCCAAAAACTGGCGCGCATAGGCCGAAAGCGACTCCATATAGC
>CAYRSY010000151.1:0-3193 GCA_964427105.1 uncultured Dehalococcoidales bacterium | reverse complement strand
CTCATCAGGCAGACCGTACAGGAAACTATCGGCGGTATGCTTGACGACCCGGAAGACAGCGCGAAATTCAAACCCGGCTTCGTAAGGGAAACGCAAGAGTCATTAAATTATGTCAAACAGGGGGGACAAACCACTTCCCTTAAACAATTCATCAAAGAACACGGCCTCAAGGCATAATGGAATATTCCCTGGAATTAACTCCAGCAGCGAGCCAGTATCTGGCTAAACTTGCTCCGTCATCGCTTCAGCGCATCACCACCAAGCTCGAATGGTACGCCGGTCATTTTGAAGAATATCCGCCGGAACCGCTCGCCGGAAAATTCAGTGGACTGTACCGCTTCCGTATAGGCGATTATCGCCTTATATATATGCTGGATAAACCCAATAAACGCATCGTCATTCTTTCCGCAGGACACCGCTCGGATATTTATAAGAACAGATAAGACTGGCCCCCCATTCGTTTCGTTTCCACCAATCGCCCTCAAACGAACCGCCCTACCATGACATCCGCAATAATTGACAAAGCTCCCCGCCTGTCATAGGATTATCTGGCGATTTGAGATAATGTCATCCCCGATTCGGAGCGATAGTGTTTTGAAACCTTTAAGATTTGTTATTTCCTATACGCGCCGCTACAGAGGCGCTCTAATAATCACCATTGCCGCCATGCTTATGCTGGCAGGGGTGCAACTGGCAGGGCCGTGGATCATCCGGCAACTGGTGGCGGTTCTCACCGGAAGTGAATTTTCAGAAGACACGCTTACCGTAATCACGCAACTGACGCTGTTGGGACTGGGCATATACCTCGCCAAAGCCATCTTTACCTTCGTGCGCATGTACTATTCCCATGTGGCCGGCTGGGGCGTGGTGGCCGATGTCCGCAAATACATCTACGAGCGTATGCAGCGCTTCAAGCTGCGCTTCTACGAGGACAAGCAGACGGGGCAGCTTATGACGCGCGTCATGGACGACACAGGGCAGTTCGAAGACCTTATCGCCCATGCCATACCCGACGTAGTCGTCAGTATCTTCACACTGGTAGGCGTGCTGCTGATGCTATTCCTTATCAACTGGCGGCTGGCCGCGCTCTCGCTGATACCCATACCCATCGTTGTGTGGGCCATGCGAGGCTATGCGCGCTATATACGTCCTGCCTTCCGCGAACGGCAGAAGGAACTCTCGAACATCAATGCCATTCTTAATGATAATCTCTCCGGCATCCGCGATATAAAGGCCTTCACCCGCGAGGAACAGGAGAGCAGGCGCTTCAACGAAAGCGTTGACCGCCACAGGTTTCTGTCGCTCAAGGCCATCAAGATGATAAGCGCCTTCGATCCGTTTGTGGACTTTCTCGGTTCGCTCGGCACGCTGGTAGTGATATACGTCGGCGGCAGGCTGGCTTTCAACCAGACGCTCTCGGTGCCCGACCTGGTGGCTTTCTTTCTGTACTTCGACATGATGTACCAGCCGGCGCGCACCATGAGCGGCTCGTGGGAGCATGTGCAGCGGGCGCTGGCATCGGCGGACAGGATAGCCGAGCTGCTGGAGGAAGAACCCGAGCTGCGCGACAGACCCGGCGCCGTGAAGCTGGGCGGACGGGCAGAGGGTGCCATCACATTCCATGACGTGAGCTTCGAATACAAGCAGGGACGGCCCGTGCTGGAGCATATCAATCTTGAAATACCTGCCAGACACATGGTGGCGCTGGTGGGGCCATCCGGCGTGGGCAAAAGCACGATGGTAAGCCTTATACCGCGCTTCTACGACGTGAAAAGCGGCTGCATCACGCTGGACGGGCGGGATTTGCGCGACATCACTCTGGACAGCCTGCGGCAGCAGATAAGCATAGTGCTTCAGGACGTTTTCCTTTTCCACGGCACGGTGCGCGAGAACATACTTTTCGGCAACCCGCTGGCATCGGATGACAAGGTGATAGAGGCGGCCATAACCGCCAACGCCCACGATTTCGTGTCCGCCATGCCTGAAGGCTACGATACGCTCATCGGGGAGCGGGGGGTAAAGCTTTCCGGCGGGCAGAAGCAGCGCATATCCATAGCCAGGGCGCTGCTGAAAAACGCTCCCGTACTGATACTGGACGAGGCCACATCTTCGGTGGATACCGAAACCGAAGTGCTGATACAGGAGGCGCTGGAGAGGCTGATGGCGGGGCGCACGGTGGTAATCATCGCGCACAGGCTCTCGACCATACGCCGGGCCGATAAGATAGTAGTGCTGGAAGGGCGGCACATCGCCGAGATGGGCACTCACGACGAGTTGATCAAACGCGGCGGGCTGTACAAAAAGCTCAGCGGCGCGCAGCAAAAGCTGGAGAAGGAACAGGAATAAACAGACAAGCACCAAGCACCAAGCACCAAGCACTAAACCCTAAATAAGCACAAATATTAAAATCACAATGGTTAAAACGTTCTGAAATTTGTATTTTTAATTTATTTGGGATTTAGATATTAGGATTTAGGATTTTACTCCATGAGGAATATCCAAGCGTCTGGAGCGAGAAATGACAGATAGTCCTGTGGAGAGATGTCCGTGGGGCGGGGACGAGTTAATGCTGCGCTACCACGACGAGGAGTGGGGCACGCCGGTTCACGATGACAGGCTGCATTTCGAATTCCTGCTGCTGGAAATGTTCCAGGCAGGGCTTAGCTGGATGACCATTCTGAAAAAGCGCGAGGCTTTCAGGAAGTCCTTCGCCGGGTTCGACCCTAAGCTCGTGGCGCAATTCGGCAACGATGATATTGAACGGCTGCTGGGAGATGCGGGCATCATCCGCAACAGGCTGAAGATAACCGCCGCCATCAATAACGCCCGTCTCTTTCTGGATATTCAAAGAGAGTTCGGCAGCTTCGATAAATACATCTGGAAATTCACGGGCGGCAAGCCTGTGGCTAACGCATGGAAAACCATCAGGGCAATTCCGGCTACCAGCGGGCTTTCCGACCGCGTCAGCGCCGACCTTAAAAAGCGCGGCTTCAAGTTCGCGGGCTCAACGATAATCTACGCGCATCTGCAGGCGACAGGCGTTGTCAACGACCACATCACCACATGTTTCAGGTGGAAAGAACTGACAAGCACCAAGCACTGAATCCTAAATTTTGAGCTTTATATTTCGTATTTAGAATTTAGATATTAGAATTTAGGATTTGAGGTCCTGCGGTATAAGCGAGAACATCAC
>CAYRSY010000150.1:0-3233 GCA_964427105.1 uncultured Dehalococcoidales bacterium | reverse complement strand
AAGAAACTGGCTAACGGCAAATATCACGGCATGGGTTTCCAGTGGACCGAAGGCTGGATGAATACGCCTTACCGCACAACCCGCGCTGCCATTAACGTCCGCTACGACGGCACTGCCGATGTTATTTACCGACGCGCCGATACCGGCCCGCTGGTTCAGCTGTCATATGCTCAGGTAGTCGCGGCTGAAATGGGTTTCAAGATGTCTGATGTTCAGTATATTCCTTTCAAGCATGATATCGGTATGGACACCCTTTCGGAAGCCAGTTCCGCCGGAGTGGCTACCAATGTTGCCGCGCTGGTTATGGCATCTCGTAAAGCCAAGCAAAATATATTGGAACATGCCGTTAAAGAAATCGTTACTTCCATGTTTGGCATGACTATCACAAATCCGCCGCTCTTTCCAGACAAGAAAGTGGCAGAACTTGATATCAAAGATAGCATGGTTTATGAGATTGCCAATCCTTCCAACACTATGCCAGTTAAGACCATAGTGCAGGCATGGTATGGCTGGAATCCCATATTCATGAGTGAGTCTTCCCGTTTCTTCACAGATGCTTTCTCTGAGAATCCAGCTTATATGAATTCTGCCATGGGCAGACAGTGCCACTTCATCGAGGTTGAGGTTGATCCGGATACCGGTAAAGTGGATGTAACCAATCTGGTCATGGTCAATGATGTAGGGCTGGTGCTCAATCCTGACATCGTTCATGCCCAGCAATATGGCGGCGCCTCTATGGGCATGGGCCGCTCCAATGCTCAGGAAGTAGTCTATGACCCGACTACCGGCGTCAAATTGAACGATAACCTGTGCTTCTATCCCGTTTATGCCATGAACGATATCGGCCCGGTTGATCCCCATCTGGTAGAAACCGGATTCGGTTATTCCGCTTACGGCGTGTCGGGTATCGGTGAAAGCGGAAGCGCCGCCACTATGGGTCTTACCGCGCCTGCGGTTTACAACGCTATCGGCAAATGGACGGATCTTCCCACCACGCCGGACAGAGTACTCAAGGCTCTGGGAAAGGCATAGGAGGTAAAGTAAATGAAAACTCTGCATAAATTCGAACATGTAAATGCCACGACCCTGGATGAAGCCGTTGCCGCTCTGGCCAAAGGCGATGCCGAGGTAGTTGCCGGCGGTACCGATCTGGTCGGTACTCGCAGATTCAGCATACTGCGCACAGATGCTGCCACTCTGGTGAATCTTAAGACTATCTCCGGCCTGGACTACATCAAGGAAGAGGGCGGCATACTCAAGATCGGCGCCCTTGCCAAACTCGAGGACATCGCCAAAAGCGATATCGTCAACAGCAAATATACGGCTTTGGCCCAGGCTGCTGCCAAAACGGCCTCACCTCACCTGCGCGAAATGGGCACTATCGGCGGCAATATCTGCCAGCTCAACCGCTGCTGGTACTTCCGCAAGGAAGATAACCGTTTCGACTGCGTGCGCAAGGGCGGCGGCATGTGCTTTGCCATGGCAGGCGACAACCGCTACCACTCCATCTTCGGCGCGGTCAAAGCCTGCGTGGCCGTCAATCCTTCGGATACGGCCCCGGCACTGGTGGCTCTCAATGCCAAGATAGTCACCACCAAACAGACTATCGATGCCGAGAACTTCTGGGACGTGGCCGTACCCGGCTCGACGGTGCTGGCGGCGGATGAGATCGTGAAAGAAATCCAGATTCCTGCTCCGGCATCAGGCGTCAAGAGCGCCTTCGTCAAATTCGCCATCCGCACGTCCATTGACTTTCCCATCGTCAACTGCGCGGCGGTGATCGGCGGCGGCGATGCCCGCATCTGCCTGAACGCGGTGTACAACAAACCCTACCGTGCCACCAAGGCCGAGGATGCTATCAAGGGGCAGACCATCAGCGAAGATACCGCGGAAGCCGCCGGTGCTGCCGCCGTATCCGGAGCCATGGCTCTATCGAAAAACAAGTGGAAGATGCAGGTAGCCAAAGGCATGGTCAAGAAGGCTGTACTGGCCTGCAAGTAAGGCGGCAAAGGCTTTCTTGATGTGTTTCAAGGTTAATCACTTGCAGGGAGGATAGATGTTGCGGGGAATCGGGTTATACTTAAGGGGAGTAGCCCGGTTCCCCGTGGCGGTAATATAAAGTTTAATTGAACTTGGAGGCGATGCTACATGAAAATTGTTGCAGGCAACCTTAGGGTCTGGCTCTATCGTGTAATGGTGGCGGCGGCATGTGTGCTTACCTTTATTTCTTTCAAAATGTCCTGGTGGTATGCCTTTTTAGGCTCAGGCCGGACAATCCATATCTACGGATGGGGATTGCGGCATAATTTATTGCAGCTGGCCTCTTACATAGCAGGAGATGCCACGCCCGCTTATCAGAGTGTTTTAGCCTGGATTTATATCGGGCTGGTTATTGCTCTGATCATGCTGGGTATGTATCTGAAAGGGAAGAAGGGCAGCATTTTGATGGTGCTGGCGGGGCTGTCTTATATAGTTTATGTCAGCGTGGCTATATATGTGGTGGTTACCAACAGGCTTGCGGATTTTAATATCGCATTGCAGGGCTATTCCACGCTTCAGCAGCAGATAGGCAGTATCATCGTGAATGCAAAGCTGCAAACAGGTTTCTATCTTGCTTATGCCTCAGGGTCAGCCTGTGTGATACTCGGGTTATTGCGCAATGTGTTGGACGGCAAGCCAACGCCTGCACAATAAGCAGTACAGTAATATCGATACATAAAAACTTGTTCTTACTTAGGAGTTGCTTGATATGTCTGATAGTTGGAATAATGCCTGTACGGATTTAAGAAATTTTGCAGAGGCGCATCCGGAGATTAAATTAGATATTGCCCGTATGTCCATCACGGAAAATGTGCGGACGGAGTTCTGGCGGTTGTACGAAGCCGCGGGCGAAGCTTATTTGAAAGATCGCTGTCCGACAGTCAATAGCCGGATTGCCGAATTGAATTGCGCTTATTTAAACCTTAAAAAAATGGTCGCAGGGCAAATGGGGCTGCCGGAAGATCCTGTCTCCACTCCCGTTGAGGCGTTTCTGCGCAAACCGTCCGATGCTCTTGTAAAAGGAAAACAGAGCAAAGCGTTTGTCGGCTTCATTAACGGCAGCGCTGATATAACTGCGTATGAAGAATCGGCGGCAGAGGCGCTCGTGACTGTTTTCCCTGCCAACTGCCAGCCGGCGTATGAAAATTGGGCGGTTATGGGCCTGCTGCAATTGCTGCATGCTTCCAGGCTGC
>CAYRSY010000149.1:0-3284 GCA_964427105.1 uncultured Dehalococcoidales bacterium | reverse complement strand
GCCGTACTCGCCGCCCGTCGATCCGCCGCCGCTCGATCCGGACCAGAAGGCCCTCATCGAAGCGATGAACATCCTCGGGCTCACGAATATGGACTTGCAGATTCTCGGCGTTCTTCTTCTCGACGACCCGAACGCCGTCCGGCCCGGCGAGCAGGATCTTTTGAAGGATACCTACGCGCTTGTCGACTTCATCGGCAAGCTGCTTCTGGAAACGGACAGCGATCTCGTCTCGAAGATCGAGGACGGATCGCTGTCGCAGGAGACGTTCGACAAGGCGCTCTATACGCTCGCGGTCTATCTGCAGGAGACGCTTGCCGCCTCGAAATCGGGAAAAGCGCATGGTGCTTCGGACCGCGGCGCGTCACCGCTCCCGGAAACCCGTTGCCGAGGCGGCGTCGTCGAGATGACGCTCAAGCCCGGCGCCTCGCAGGGGAGTTTCACGACGACCTTCCCGGAAGGAACCCACGACGGCGAGAACGGTTGGCGGACGCAGTATCTCGCCCTCCTTCTCAACCGCGGAACGAAGATGTGGGAGCGCGTTCTCGTCATCACGGATTCGGGCGGAACAAACACGCGCGACGGCGTCGCGGTTCCGGCGAAAGGCGCTGAAAAGGCCGTCGCGATCACCGTCACGGACGGCCTCTCCTACGACTGGAACGACACAGTAGGAATCGTGCGCGTCGCGATGACCGTCATGACGATCGAGATCCCCGACGGCGCGACGGCGCCGACGCCTCGCCCCGCCGATACGGGAGGCCACGGGTGTTCGCTCGTCTGGCCGCTCGGGGCGCTGCTCCTCGCCCCGCTGCTGTTCGTCGGCCCGCGCCGCTGAGTCGCGGGGGGACGAAAAAAGCAAGTGCGGGAACCGGATCGGTTCCCGCACTTGCTGTCGTCGATCGCCGAAAAGGCGACGCCTCACTTCCCCGCCGCCGCAAGGAACTCCCGGACGGCAGCGCCGTGTCGTTCGACGTACCCGCACGACGGCTCGCGTCCGCACGAACGGCACTTCAGGTCGTACGCCGAGTTGACCGCGCCGCACTCCGGACATTCGTACACCTTCCGCGCCTCTTTCGACCACGCGTCGAATCCGACGTCCCGGATCCGTTCGAGATCCTTCCACAGATCCCGGCGGTGCGGCCGCTCGCACTGAAACGCCTTCAGCGTCTCGCAGGGATATTCCGCGCACTCGCCGCAGAAGGAGACGCCGTGTTCCTCAGCGCAGGGTTTCATTTTGCACGTCATGCAATACGGCCCGTGCTTGTCCGAGCGGCATCCGTCGCACGAAATTTGTTCCGCGGTCATTCCGAACATAGCCGCGAGCCGCTTGAGTCGCTCGGGGTCTTCGTGCGACGCGATGAAGAGCGAACACGCCTCGCAGTACAGGCCGCACACGGCCGCAGTCTCGGAAAGAGCGTCCTTCCGTTCCATGGCGTCCGTCACTCCTTCCCTTTCAGGACAAGGGCGACGTCCGCTCCGCCGCCGATCGTATCGCATACGGGACAGCACGCGACGACGCGGTCGAGAAGCGCCTGCTTCGCGTCGTCCGGCATGTCGCCTTCGATGTCGACGATGACGCTGAGGCCCGGAAATCCCATCCGGACGCCGCTTCCCGCGCGTCTCGCCTCCGCGAGGTCGATCGCACCTTCCACCCGCGCCGAAATCGACGACACGGGCAATCCCGCCTTGTTCGCCATCGTCCGCGCGGTCGTGACGACGCAGCTCCCGAGCGCGAAGGCCAGCGTTTCGAGAGGCGTCGCCGCCGTGTCTCCCCCGCCCCACGCGGCGTATATGTCGGTCGCGAGCGTGTGCTCCCGGACCTTTCCGATCACCCTCCTGCCGTCTCCCTCGGACAGATACGCCTGAACCGTCAACGCTCCCGTTTTCTCGTCGTACGACACCCGTGTCACCTCTCCATAAAGTTATTTGTTTCACATGCTCGGGATTGTAGTGCGACGGGCGCGGGACGTCAAGAGGGAACGGAATGAACGGTCACTGTCGACGTCGGCGCATACGGAACGGGGCGGGCTTTTCAGGCCCGCCCCGTCGGTGCGAAAGTTTCTTACCGTGCGCCGTGTTCCGCCACCCACTCCGAATTTCCGGTTCGCTCGGGGGCGCAGGCTTCGAGGTCCATCACCCCGTCCTCTCCCCTGCGGATCACGATGTAGCGTCGCCACGCGGCCTCGTCCCTCGGCAAAGGCTCCGGGTCGGACGCGGAGGCGAAGAACAGGTGCGGCCCCCGGCTCTCCGTCCGCGTCGCGCAGGCGCGGAGCACCATCTCCGCAAGCGGGAACATCCATGCGGTCTCCGCCGCGAAGACGAGCCCGCGACCATCCGCCCGGACGCCCTTCGCCCGCAACGTTTGGAGTTCGGACAGGCCTTCCGCGAGCCCCTCGGCCGTGCGAACGACGGACGCACACCGCGACATGATCTCCTGCAACTGCGCGCGAACCTGCGACGCGTCCGCGCCGTCGCCCGACGCGAGCGCGTCGAGGCGGCGCACCTTCGCGGCGAGGTCTTCGGACGCCGGCCTCGATACCTCCGATCTCGCGAGAACGTAGCGCGCGGCTTCCTCCCCCGCGATGCGCCCGAAGACCTGGCAGTCGAGCAGCGAGTGCCCTCCGGGACGGTTCGCGCCGTGTTGCCCTCCCGCGCATTCCCCCGCGGCGAAGAGCGCCGGGACGGTCGTTCGCGCGTGCCGGTCGATCCGGACGCCGCCCTGGAAGTGCTGCGCGCAGACGCCGATCTCGATTCCGTCTCCGGCCGCGATGTCGATTCCCCGGTCGCGGAACCAGCGGATCGTCTTCGGGTTGATCTCCGAGAGGCGGGCGAAGGGGGACGAATCCCGCGCCGCGTCGCCGGCCTTCCGTTCCACCTCGCGCATATAGCGCGCGCGGTTCGCGTCGCCCAGCAGACCGAAGCGGAACCCCTCCGGGTTCCGTGTGTAGTCGAGGAATACCCTGCGGCCGGCCGCGATCTCGCGGTAGACGGCGACGTCGATGACGTGCGTGTCGTGTTCGAGCGACACGGGCCAGCTCGCGCCCTTGCGGAAGAGGATGTCGAAGACGCGTTCGTCGCTCGTTCCCTCGGGCAGGGAACGCCGCAGGAATTCCTCGTCCCGGTCGTTCACGAGCCGCGGAACGGCGCGGAAGAGGCTTCCGGAGCAGTTGAACTTCGTCGTAATGGACGCGACGCCGAACTGGATGAATTCCATGTTCACCATGTCCGCCCCCGCGGCGTAGGCCATCGCGTAGCCCTCGCCCGTGTTCTCCTCCGGGAAGACGTTG
>CAYRSY010000148.1:0-3299 GCA_964427105.1 uncultured Dehalococcoidales bacterium | reverse complement strand
CCGAGATAGCCGTCATGGGGGCGGAGGCGGCGGTCAACATCATCTTCCGCAAGGTTATCGCTGAAGCAGCCGACAAAGAGGAAACCCGCAAGAAGATGGTAGAAGAATACAAGGCCAGATTCGATAACCCCTTGCAGGCGGCGGGATTAGGCTACATAGACGATATCATAGACCCGCGCCGCACGCGTCCCATGCTGATACATGCGCTGGATATGCTGCGCGACAAGTGCCAGAAGCTGCCGCAAAAGAAGCACGGGAATATTCCGCTGTAGGTTGACGCTCCTCTCTCCCTTTGGTAAAGGGAGATGAAAGAGGGATTTTCCTAATTTTCGTGGTTCTGTAGAGGCGGGTTTAAAACCCGCCTCTTTTCTATAATTACCATTGCGAGGAGCGTAGCGACGCGGCAATCCCAGATATATCCAACCGGTAATAGATATAACTGAAACCAGATTCGCACTTCACGCTTTCACCCTCACCTTTTTCCTCTCCCCTCAAGGGAGAGGAAATATGAAATGTTGGGGCGGGTTTAAATCCCGCTTTTTTACGTTGTAAATCCCGGCCCCATAAAAAGACTGTCCGGATCTTTGATATGATTAAACAATAGCCAATGCAAGGCTTTTAATGCGCATACACAATGATCCCCCCAATGTGAACCATATCCGAGCCACTATTCCCATAAAATACCCCGTCTCATACCGGCGTCAGCCCCTGCCCAGTCTTTAAGACCAGGAGACAGTGTTCTGTATATGTCACAAATATCATCCGAAAGGCTATTAGTAAGTGGTTCGTCATGCGCCCGAAGGTTACTATACGGATCAAATACTTTCAGATAATAATTATTTGAATCTTTTAGTTTTTCATTCAACGAGTTAAACAACTCAAACCAGGCTTCATTGGACATATGCCCATGATAGTCTGAAAAATATTCAACCTCGGGCAGATAACTTGCGTATAAAATCAAATGCGCAATTGATTTATAAAGTTGCTGATAAAATTCAATCTCTTCATGCTTGTTCCATTCATCGACAAGAGAAACGAAATCCTGAGCAACCTTCAAAAATTCCTTCACAGGTTCGGTATCGGTGATTCTTTTTGTCATATTTTTCTCGCACATGCCAACCGCCAAGAATTATAAACCTGCTATAGTCTGCAATCAATCTAGTACAGATTTATGCCTTTGTGATAATATATAAATACTCATTTCCGCTTATGTGAAAGGACACCATGAGCAAAACATTAGCCGAAAAAATACTCAGTCAAAAACTGGGGCGTGATGTCAGCGCCGGCGAGATTGTGGTCAGCCCGGTTGACCTCGCTTTCGTGCAGGACACCACCGGCCCCCTCACCGTGCGTGAATACCAGAACTCTGGTTTCAAGGAGCTGGCCGCCAAACGCCGTTCGGTGCTGTTCCTAGACCACGCCGCCCCCTCCCCCAACGCCCAGCTATCCACCGACCATATCCTGCTGCGCAACTTCGCCAGAGAAACCGGCTGCGTTATTTCGGACGTGGGCGCGGGCGTTTGCCACCAGATAGTGGCCGAGAGCATGGCGCGTCCCGGCGACATCGTAGTAGGAGCCGATTCGCATACCGTTACCGCCGGCGGGCTGGGAGCTTTTGCCACCGGCATGGGTTCGTCGGATATTGCCGTAGCCTTTGCCCTCGGCAAAACATGGTTCCGCGTGCCGGAAACCATCAAAATCGAAGTCAAGAACAAGTTCATGCAGTTCGTCACCCCCAAAGACCTCATCCTGCACCTTATCGGCATGATAGGCGCGGACGGAGCCACGTACAAGGCGCTGGAGTTCGGCGGCAAGGCCGTGGACGCCATGTCCATGTCGGGCAGGCTGACCATCGCCAACATGGCGGTAGAGGCCGGCGCCAAACTGGGGCTGTTCCCCTCCGACCAGACTACCGAGAAGTGGATGCGAGAGATGGGACGCTCCGAGCAGTTCCGCACCATATCCCCGGACAGGGACGCCGTGTACGAAAAAACCATAGAGATTGACGCATCCGCGCTCGAACCGACCGTCTCCCGCCCGCACACGGTTGACAACACTGTGCTGGCTAAAGATTTGACGGGCGTGCGCATCCATCAGGTCTTCCTCGGCACATGCACCAACGGACGCCTTGAGGACTTCGCTCTGGCCGCCAGCATGCTCAGGAACAAGAAAATCAGCAAAGACGTAAGACTTATTATCGCGCCCTCTTCAAAACGGGTATTATTGCAGGCTATGGATGCGGGTTATATGCGCATCTTCATCGAGGCCGGAGGCACGATAATTCCGCCCGGCTGCGGGGCCTGCCTCGGGCTGCATCAGGGCGTTCTGGGAGACGGCGAGGCCTGTCTCTCCACCGCCAACCGCAACTTCAAGGGGCGCATGGGCAATCCCAACGCCTTCGTCTATCTGGGAAGCCCCGCCACCGCCGCGGCCACCGCCCTTACCGGCGTGGTAACCGATCCCCGGGAGGTGCTCTAAATGTTAAAGGGTAAAGCATTCAAATTCGGCGACAGCATTTCCACCGACCATATCGTGCCTGGAAGGCTGGCGCATCTGCGTTCCAACCTGCCGGAACTGGCAAAGCACGTGCTGGAAGACGCCGACCCGACGTTCGCTTCCAGAGTGCAGCCGGGAGACTTCGTGGTAGGCGGCAACAACTTCGGGCTGGGTTCATCCCGCGAACATGCTCCGCTGGTCATAAAGATGGCTGGCGTTTCTGCCGTTCTCGCCAAGAGCGTGGCGAGAATATTCTTCCGCAACGCCATCAACCGCGGCCTGCCGGTGCTTATCTGCGATACGGATAAAATAAATGACGGCGACGAGCTTGAGGTGGACATGTCCGCTGGAACCGTTAAAGACATCACCAACGGAGCGGAAATGACCTTCAAACCCATACCCAAAGCCATGCTTGCCATTCTGGACGAGGGAGGGCTTATCCCCTACATCCAGAAAAACGGGGATTTCAAGCTGGAATAAACAATTCACCTATCAATGCAGGGGCGAGGCGTGCCTCGCCCTTTGCTTTTTCCAAAGAGGGAAAAGAGTTTTATTTCCTCGACCTTTGGGGGAGAGGATAAAGGGGAGGAATAATCACTCCTCTGCCAGTTTCTCCCTTTCGTAAAGGGAGATTAAGAGGGATTTAAGAGTTTGGATTCAACAAGAATCTCCCTTCATCCCTCTTTTCCAAAGAGGGAAAAGAGTTTTACGTCCTCTCCCATCAAAGGAGAGGAAAATTTATTATCTGAATCACGACTGAATATCCAATCAATGCGAAAAAACGCAAAGTATAATAGAATATA
>CAYRSY010000147.1:2222-3339 GCA_964427105.1 uncultured Dehalococcoidales bacterium | reverse complement strand
TGCGCGATACGCAGGGCATGATAGAATTTCAGGACGTAAGTTTTCACTATGGCATAGAACAGAAGTCGCTTCTTAAGGAAGTGCGCCGATTCGGCCAGTTGCAGGACGGAAGAGCGGTGTCTGCTGGCGACGAGGCCGCAAAATCCGATGCTTCAGGTAATGGAAGTGAGGAAGAGATAAGCGTACCATCGCAGAGTCAAGCCCGTGATGAAGTGCTGGAGCATATCTCTTTCAGGGCTGAACCGGGGCAGCTGGTGGCGCTGGTAGGCCCCAGCGGGGCAGGCAAGACTACCTTTACTTACCTGATTCCCCGCCTCTACGATCCTGTAACCGGGCGCATACTGATTGACGGGCATGATCTGCGCGATGTGACTTTGGAATCGCTTACACGCCAGATAGGAATGGTTACGCAGGAGGCTTATCTTTTCCACGATACCATCCGCGCCAACCTGCTGTACGGCAAATCGGATGCTACTCAAATTGAGCTTGAAACGGCGGCGCGGGCAGCCAACATCCATGACTTTATAATGGGTTTGCCGGAACGTTACGATACGGTTGTGGGAGAGCGGGGTTACAGGCTGAGCGGCGGCGAAAAACAGCGCATGGCTCTGGCGAGGGTTATTTTAAAAGACCCGCGCATACTGGTGCTGGACGAAGCCACCAGTTCTCTCGACAGCCAGTCCGAAGCCCTGATTCAGGAAGCGCTCAAGCGCGTTATGGTTGGGCGCACCAGCATTGTTATTGCTCACAGGTTAAGCACCATTCTGGCTGCCGACGTGATACTGGTTATGGATAGAGGACATATCGTCGAGCGCGGCACACACAGCGAATTGTTGGCTCAGGGAAAATTGTACGCCACTTTATATGAAACACAGTTCCGGTATAAACCAGAAGAACATGAAGGAAAACTGTCCGAATGACGGTGAATAAGAACACGCGCAAGTACGGCAATCGTCCTTTCCGTGCGGTTGTTATCCACGGCGGGCCGGGCGCGCGCGGCGAGATGTCGCCGGTGGCGAAAGAACTGGCAAAAACATGCGGCGTGCTGGAGCCGTTGCAGTCCGCGCTTACCATAGACGGCGAAATCGAGGAACTAAGGCAACAGCTTGCGCAGAAC
>CAYRSY010000147.1:0-2122 GCA_964427105.1 uncultured Dehalococcoidales bacterium | reverse complement strand
TTGCTGGCACTGGCTAAAGACATTAAATGCCCTGTTGTTGCCATTCACGGCGACTACGATCCTCACCCTGCCGACGGAGTCAGGATCCCCCTCTCAGGCATTCTGAAGGATTTCAAATTCATCCTGCTGGAAAAATGCGGGCATACCCCCTGGCTGGAGCGGCAGGCGAAGGACGCGTTTTACGAGGCGCTGAAAGCGGAATTGGGGTAGAACCTCTGGGTATTGTCCGGATTTGGTCGCTGTAATATCAACGGGGAGTTAAGAGGAGGGCAGCCCCCTCTTAAAAATCACCAACCAAAATAGAACGTAACCCTCTTCTGTGTTTTGTTGACAATCCGGTACTCCCGATGGGATAATATTGTGTAAGAAATAAGAAATCTGACGTCTTACGGAGGTATTTATGGCGAAGAGAATTTCAGATGTGGTAATTCGCCCCAAGCGCCAGATTACGCTGCCTTCCGAATTGTGTGAGCAACTCGGTATTATCCCGGGCGATGTTTTAGAGTTCACCGTGGAGAATTCTGCGCTGGTAGCCAGGCCGAGGAAGCTGGCAGCCTTGGATTCACTCAGGGAAATCCAGAAAGTTTTCCAGACATCCGGTATCTCCGAAGATGACCTGCAGCAATCAGGCAGGCGCTTAAGGCAGGAAGTGGCTAAGGAACGCTATGGCGCTCGCGCCTGATAACCCGCGTGTATTCCTTGATACCAACGTTATCCTTTCCGGCCTTTATTCCGCTAAAGGAGCGCCGAATGTGATTTTGTCGGCATTTATCAGAGACGAGATAACAGTGGTAATTTCGCGGCAGGTGCTTGAGGAACTGGTGCGGAATGTCAACCTAAAGCTTCCATCGGTATTGCCTGCTTTAAAGGCTATGCTCGTCAATGCTCCTCCTGAAATTACAGCGGATCCATCGCTTGAAGAGATAAACCAATGGGACGGAAAACTCGCTTTGGGTGATGCGGCGGTTCTGGCGGCTGCCGTGTCTGCGAAGGTCGATTATTTTATAACAGGTGACAATCATTTTCTTGCCAACCATGATGTGCGGAAAAAAGCAGGCATAGACATAATTACACCAGCCCAATTTCTGATATTGTTGAGAGAGTTTGAATAATCATACACAACAGGGGTATTGACACATTACCCGTAATCATCTACATTTTCACTATGTCATCAATAGCAAAATGGTCAATAGGCATAGCCTCGGATAAAGGCGATTTCGTTTGCGTAATTCCCAAAGGCAGCAATATTCCGGCGCGCCGCAGTATTATCGTAACCACGTCGGAGGATATGCAACCGGATATGAACCTGCTGGTGTATATGGGGCAGGCCGGCAGGGCTGAAGAAAATTATCTGCTGAGCAGCATACGGCTTGAATGCAAGGACAAGGCGACGGCGGGAACCCCCCGCATAAAGCTGACTTTTTACGCCTACGACCACAGCATCATCAAGATCGGTGTGCGCTACAAGGAAAAAGGGCCGGAACAGGAACTGAGCATTATCCCCGCATCAGACCTCTCCGATGAGGATATGAAGCGTCTGAACGCCATGATAAAAAGAATGATTGCCGAGTCTATCACGCAGCCCGTAGGGGATGAAATCGGCCCGGTGGCATTACCTCCGGTGTGATCCGGGGGGATAAACACGGAAGGGGAAATTCCAAATTCTAATATCTAAATCCTAAATCCCGATTCGATTCTCTCATACGGGATGCCGTATGTAATTAAGTGAATCGGCATAAATTCAAAATAAAAAATCCAAATTATAAAACGTTTTGAGAATTGTAATTTTAATATTGGCGCTTATTTAGGATTTTTAATTTAGTGCTTTGTGCTTATTCTCCTCTGGATGATCTGGGTCTCTTCTGATATTGCCTCTTAACCTGTCCGTTGGCGCGTATGTCCGTTCTGAAGTCAGGCGCCATGATGGCAAACGGCGTGCTCATCTTGTGGTCGGCCAGCCGGGAGCTTATACGGCCCTCCAGTTCCTCCAGGGCGCGGCTGGTGGTTATCACGGTGGGCAACTGCGCGTTATAGCGGTAGTTTATCACCTGATACAGCTTCTCCTGGGCCCATTGCGTAGCGCTCTGTTCTCCGAAGTCGTCCAGCACCAGCAGCGGCGTGG
>CAYRSY010000146.1:0-3346 GCA_964427105.1 uncultured Dehalococcoidales bacterium | reverse complement strand
TTTCCATGCTCTGATTTCATACCTATCATACAGAAAGAATAGCACATTAGTTCTGAAGTGTCGAGAGGTTTTTGTCGCTATTAACAATGTCAAAGACGGCAGTCCTCACCCTCACCTGACCTCTCCCATCAAGGGGCACTCACATCAGGCAGTCTTTCCCCCGTAGGACATGAGGTAAAAACATAAGAGACTGCATAATCATGCCAGATTCTTCACCCGCCGGCAGCGGGCTCAGAATGAGAAATAACCTATATGATAATCCCCGCTCCCAGCACCACATCCCCCCGGTAGAACACCGCCGCCTGCCCCGGAGCTATGCCCTTTTGAGGCTCATCGAAGATGACGCGCACCATATCTCCCTGTGGTTCGAGCAGGGCTTTTGCAGGTTCCGCTCTGGAACGTATTTCCACCTCGGCTTCTACCGCAGAGGAAAGCGACGCGAAGGCTATCCAGTTGAGATTTCCCGCCATCAATTCCTTGCGCAGCAGGTTTTTTTCCACGCCGACAACCACAGTATTCTCTTCTGGCATTATCTTGATGACATAAAGTTTATCCTGTCCCGGCAGGTTCAAACCCTTGTGCTGTCCAATGGTATAGCGCGATATGCCGGAGTGCATGCCCAGTTTCTTCCCCTGAATATCTACAACAGGGCCAGGCGGCGCATCGGGCAACAGGCTCTGATAGCCTTCTGTAGCAAAATCCTGGCTTTCCGGCTTGTCTGATACAGGCAAGTGCATTTCTGCCGCCATTTTACGCACCTGCGCCTTGGTATAAGCTCCCAGCGGAAAAACCGCCCGTCCGAGTTGCCGCTGGTTCAAAAACGACAGAAAATAGGCCTGGTCTTTGACTGCATCCATGCCCTTTTTGAGAATATACCGCCCTGAAGAAGATTCAAAATCCACGCAAGCGTAATGCCCTGTGGCTATTTTCCCGAAATCCAACCCTGCCCGCTCCGCCGCCTTCGCCAACGCATCGAACTTGATACGCTGGTTGCAGTAGATACAGGGATTGGGGGTACGCCCCTGTTTGTAACCGGCAACGAACTCGGAGAGGATTTCATTTTCGAATTCGCGGCAAAGGTCGATAACGTGAAAGGGGATGCCGAGATATTCCGCAACGCGGCGGGCATCTGCGATATCGCCGCTTTTGTCCGTACCGTAACACCCGCGCCGGATTTGTAAAGCGTCTGAAGATTGCTCACAATCGCATATCTTCATGGTAACGGCAGCCAGGCAGTGTCCTGCTTCCTTGAGCAGTGCCGCAGCCACCGCCGAATCCACGCCGCCGCTGACAGCAACCAGTATTTTTTCAGGCATAATCCGACACCCCGTAACTGCAATGATAGCAGACAGACCTGAATTTCTAAAGGCTAAGTGTCATTGACAAAAATGCCCCCGCGCAAGATACTAAACGGAAACCTTTTTATCCCTGCCGTGAAATGACGACGATAGTCCGGAGTTCAAATTGAGCGAAAACATACTGGAAACAAAAAACCTGTGCCGCTTTTTCGGCGAGTTAAAAGCCGTAGATAATCTGAATATAAACGTATCGAAGGGCGAAGTCTTCGGTTTCCTGGGCCCCAACGGAGCAGGCAAAACAACCGCCATCAAGATGCTTACAACACTTCTCAGCCCCACTTCGGGAGAAGCATTCGTGGGCGGATATAACATAACAAAAGAAGCCGTCAGCGTAAGGCGCATCATAGGCTACGTGCCGCAGATGCTGTCCGCCGATGGCACTTTGACTGGCTATGAGAACATGCTGCTGTTTGCCAAACTATACGGCGTGCCACGCAAAGAAGTGCAGAAAAGGGTGCGTGAATCGCTGGTCTTTATGGGTCTGGAAGAAGCATCGAACAGGCTGGTGCGCACCTATTCCGGCGGCATGATACGGCGGCTGGAAATAGCCCAGTCCGCATTGCACCGCCCGCAGATTCTGTTTCTGGATGAGCCAACCATCGGGCTGGACCCGCTGGCGCGCAAAGCAGTATGGAAGCACATAATGGACCTGCGGACTGAATACAACATGACCATATTCATGACCACGCACATGATGGACGAAGCCGACAGTCTGTGCCAGAGGATAGCCATTATGCATCACGGCAAAGTAGCCGCCACAGGCGCTCCGCCAGAGTTGAAAGCGGAGGTCGGGAAAAACGCCTCGCTGGAAGACGTATTCGTGCATTACACCGGAGACAGAATAGATTCTGGAGTAGGATACCGTGACACAGCTCAAGTCCGCCGTACCGCCAAACGACTCGGATAGCGCAGGGATCAGGCGCCCCAGCTTACTATCAGGACTACTGTCTTTCGTGGGAAGCACGCTGGTGATCGCGGAGGTAGAGGTTCGCAAGCTGCTTCATGACCCTACCGAACTGCTTACGCGCGCCGTTCAGCCGGCATTGTGGATGATTATTTTCGGCAGCGTGTTCAACGCGACAAGAGCTATACCAACTGGAGATACCCCGTACATAGACTTCTTGGCTCCGGGCATACTGGCGCAGAGCAGCATGTTCGTAGCCATATTCAGCGGTATGTCCATAATCTGGGAGCGCGACCTGGGCATCGTTCACAAGTTTCTGGTTTCTCCGGCGCCGCGAGGGGCTTTGTCGTTGGGAAAATCGCTGGCAGGAAGCGTCCGGGCGCTTTCGCAGGCTGTCATTGTTTATATCATAGCCGTAATGATGGGCGTGCATATCAACTGGAACCCGCTGGCATTATTTGGGATGGCAGCTGCCATCATTCTGGGAGCTGCGGCTTTTTCGGCTTTCTCGCTATCTATTGCACTGATAGTCAAAACGCGGGAACGCTTCATGGGCATCGGGCAGGTGCTCACCATGCCTATCTTCTTTGCCAGCAGCGCCATCTACCCCATCTCTGTCATGCCCGGCTGGCTCAAGGTAATAGCTCATATCAACCCGCTGACCTATCAGGTAGATGCTTTGCGCAGACTGATGCTGTCTCCGGGGATAGGCAATTACAGTTTGTGGCTGGACTTCGGGGTAATGTTTATCGCTACAATTATTCTCGTAACCATTGCCGGCTGGTTATATCCGAGGGCGGCGACTTAAAACAGGCAAAAGCAAACAAAATTATCTCAATCATCAATGTTTTCAAGGGGGGAAAATCAAATGGCGCGCTTGGTGGGGCTCGAACCCACGACCTCAGCCTTCGCAGGGCTGCGCTCTAATCCAACTGAGCTACAAGCGCCGGTTTATGGTGCCGAAGGAGAGATTTGAACTCTCACACCCTTTCGAGTACTACGCCCTGAACGTAGCGCGTCTGCCATTCCGCCACTTCGGCGCACCTATAGAATTATACTGGCGGGGGCTGGCAGTGTCAACGCG
>CAYRSY010000145.1:0-3391 GCA_964427105.1 uncultured Dehalococcoidales bacterium | reverse complement strand
CCCCCTCTTGACATTTTATAGTTTTGTAGTATAATTCTCCAAATCTACAATACTAGCGGTAATAATATGGTCAAACACGACAAGAAACAGCAGGTATTGAAAGCGGCAGTCACACTTTTCAGCAAAGCCCATGACGCCCGCAAGGTGAGCATCGAAGAGATCGCCGCCGAAGCGCACGTCTCCCCTACTACTATATATAATTACTTCGGCACGCGCGAGACGCTGGTGCTGGAAACAGCCAAAGCCCTTATGCGCGATATTATAAAAATGAGCATGGACGTGCTGCATTCCGATCTGCCCTTCCCCGAGAAACTTAAAGCCATCATCGCCGGCAAGATGGACATCGCCGGTCAATACTCCAAAGAGGTGCTGGGCAAACTGCTGGGAAACGACAGCACCAGCATAGCTTACAGCTACAAAATATACGATAGCGAAGTCAAGCCTTTGTGGCTGGATTTCATCGCCTCAGGCAAGAAAGAAGGCTATATAGACCCCGCCGTTGACGACGAAGCGCTGCTGGCTTATCTCGATATACTGCGCAAAGGCGCGTCAGCCAGGCCGGATCTTACGGCAGATTACCAGCAAAACATGCCACTGCTGAAGAATATTAGCCGCCTGATGTTCTTCGGCTTTATAAATAAAGAGATAGCTATGTTTCCATCTGACGGCATGTCTGAATAAAATATCGGTATGCGCGGCTCAAAACAAGAGTCGGCTGGGAGGTAAATTAACTTGAACATTATCGAAGTCCAGCATCTGACCAAATTTTACGGAAAATCCCGCGGCATCGAGGATATCTCGCTCCAGGTGAACGAGGGCGAGATATTCGGCTTCATAGGCCCTAACGGGGCTGGTAAATCGACTACGATACGGCTGCTCCTGTCGCTAATCTATCCCACATCGGGGAGCGCCGCGATTTTCGGTAAAGACTGCATAAAGTTCGGGCCTGAAATCAGGCGCGACATCGGCTATCTGCCTTCCGAGGTATTCTACTACGAGCGCATGAAGGTTATAGACCTGCTCAACTACTCCGCCAGCTTCTTTCCGGGAGACCATACCAAACGCATGAATGAACTGGCGGAAATCATGGAGCTGGAGCTTGGCCGCAGAATAGAAGACCTGTCTTACGGCAACCGCAAAAAGGTTGGAATCGTGCAGGGGCTCCTGCACCAGCCCAAACTGCTGTTTCTGGATGAACCAACCGCCGGCCTCGACCCGCTGATGCAGCGCAAATTCTTCCAGCTTATCCGGGAGGAAAACGGGCGCGGGGTGACGGTATTTTTCTCATCGCATATCCTGGGCGAAGTGCAGCGCATGTGCAACCGCGTGGCCATCATTAAAGAAGGCCGCATAATAGAGACCGCCGATATACGCACACTGCAGCGCAATAATTACAAGAAGGTGCAGGTGGCAGCCGAAAGCCTGCCGGAAGACTGCTTCAATCTGCCCGGGGCAAGCAACCTGGAGCGTCTGGACGGGGCAGTCCGTTTCTTCTACAAGGGCGATATCAACGACGTCGTGCGCCGCATCGGCGAGCAGAAGGTATCCGACGTAACTATCGAAGAGCCTACGCTGGAAGAAATCTTCATGCATTATTACGAGTAGGTGAAAATAATGGCTGTGAACATTTTCCGTCATGAATTCAGAATGCATCTGCGCTCGGTGATAACCTGGTCGGCTGCTTTGGCCGCCATCCTGTTCGTTTTCCAGTCCCTGTTTTCGTCTTTCTCCGCGCAGGCTGAAATACTAAACGAAGCGATGTCCAAATTCCCGCCGCAGCTGCTCGCCGCCTTCGGCATGAGCGGCATGGATATGTCAAGCGTGATGGGCTTCTTCGCGTTCGGGTTCCTCTTCGTGCAGATATGCATCGCCATCCAGGCCGCGAACTACGGCTTCTCGCTGGTGTCGGTGGAGGAGCGCGAATGGACAGCCGACTTTCTGCTGACCAGGCCGGTAAAACGCACACAGGTGCTGTCGTCCAAGATACTGGCGGCGCTTTGCGGTCTGGCTATCACGGACGTCGTGGTATGGGGCGCCAGTTTCGCTTTCATCAACATATTCAGGGGAGACAAAAACTATGACGCCGGAGCGCTGGCGCTGCTGCTGGCGGGCACGGTGGTTTTTCAACTGTTCTTCTTTTTCGTCGGGGTGGCGGTGTCCCTGCTGGTGAAACGCATACGAAATGTCATGCCCTACTCAATGGGGCTGGCTTTCGGCCTGTACGCGCTTAACGCCTTCAGCGACATGCTGGGCACCAGCATACTGGAAGATATCAGCCCATTCAAACATTTCGAGCCAAACTTTATAATCCGGAATGGACGGTTCGACCTGCCGCTGGCGCTGGTCAGTGTGGCGGTTACCGTAATCGCCGTCGCGGCGAGTTACCTGCTTTACACGAGGCGGGACATCCCGAGTGTGTCCTGAGGAGCACAGCATGAACATTTTTAGAAGAGAGCTTAAAGCCAACCTGAAATCGCTTGTCATATGGGGAATAATCGTAGCCCTGTTTGTCATCCTCGGCGTATCGAAATTCTCCGCCTACTATAACAATCCGGACATGCTGTCCATTTTAGACAGTATGCCGCAAGCGCTTTTAGATGCGTTCAATTTCAATGCCTTCAACCTGACCACGATCAGCGGCTTCTTCGGGGTTATGTTCGCCTATTACGCGCTTCTTCTCTGCATCGCAGCCGCCATGTGGGGCAGCGATATTATCTCCAAAGAGGAACGCGACAAGACCGTCGAATTTTCCCTGACATTGCCGGTTTCCCGCAGCCGGCTGGTAAGCGCCAAGATAATGGCAGCGCTGGTCAACTGCATACTCCTGCTGTTCATAACATGGGGCGCATCGCTTGTCAGCGCCGCCCGGTACCAGCCTGACAGCGCTTTTTTCAAATTCCTGGCTCTGAGCATGCTGGCGCTTTTTGTAATGCAGATGATATTTCTGGCTATCGGCATCTTCCTGGGCTGCGCCATGAAGCGTTATAAACAGGCTACCGCGAGCGCTGTATTCCTGCTGCTGGGAACCTATTTTATCTCTATCATAGTCACATTGAACCAGGACCTTGATTTTTTGAAGTACTTCTCGCCGTTCACATACTTCGATGCGTCCGTTTTGCTGCACGAATCAAGAATAGACGGTATCTCAATCGTCCTGTCGGCTGTGATTATCCTGGCCTGCCTGTACGGATCATACGTAACTTATTCAAAAAGAGATTTGTATATATAAAGCCGATGGGTAAATAGGATAATATTCCATGCTGGAGGCCAGAATGGCTGGCCGAAGCATCTGGTGGGGCGGCTCGTCTTTCTTCTCCCTTGAGGGGCTGAAAATCCGTCTCAGGAGGAAGAGAGTATTGCGAGGATGATACAATCCCAGCCGTAGGGGCAT
>CAYRSY010000144.1:0-3441 GCA_964427105.1 uncultured Dehalococcoidales bacterium | reverse complement strand
AATCAAAACGATTGTCTTCCTTGCGGAAATACCAGCAGCGGTTCATCTGGCAGATATTGCCGCCGATAGTTCCTGCCCTGCGAATGTGCGGAGAAGCTGTCCTGTCGGCTGCCTGTGCTAACGCAGTGTACTTGGTCTGGACTATCGTATTGTCAGCGATATCTTCCAGACGCGTTACGGCGCCGATTTTAAGCATACCGCTCTCTTCCTTGATGTAATCAAGGCTGGGAGATATGCTTTTTAGATTTACTACGGTTGTCGGATAATCCGATAATATCTGGTATCTCAATACGCCTACGAGGTCTGTACCTCCGGCATTGACTACTGCTTCCCCATTTTTCAAAGCGTTGGTTGCTTCTTCGATTGTTTCCGGATTGATATGTTCGAATGCTTTCATTTCTGTCTCCTATGCCTTTCCCAGCGCTTTAAGAACTTTCTCGGGGGTGATAGGCAGATCATATATCCACTTGCCTATAGCGTTGTAAACTGCTGGGCCAAGAACTCCGGGCACAACGGTTGCCGCTGACTCACCAATGCCGACGGTGCCGTATGCTCCCCAACCCAGACTGGTTTCAACAAGTGTTACAGGAGCATCCCCGATATCGTCAACCAAAGCGATCTTGTAGTCGAGAAGGTTGTCGTTCAGCTTGACTCCGGTCCCCGGGTCGAAAACCACCTCTTCCATCTCGGCGCGGCTTATACCCATGTAAGTGCCTCCATATTCCTGTCCTTCACAGGATTCGCGGTTGCAGATCTTACCAGGATCGTTAACGCATACAACCTTCGTTACATCGATTTCCCCTGTCTCTGTATCTACTTCCACCTCGCAAATATGCGCCTGTCTGGTTAAAGCCACGGCCGCGCGAGGCAGAGGGTTGATATAAGTAGCATCGCCGAATCTTCTATGCCATCCATATCCGTAGATAGGCTTCACTTCCGGTGAACTATCAAGCGCTGCCAGGAACGGTGACTCTTTTTTAAGCTCTTCAGGATACCCGCCGGGGATCGGGCCATGATACAATTCCATCTTGGCTCTCATGGCGGATACCTTTTCTACCGGTACTGCATTGCTTGGATTCGCCTTTTCGAAGATAACGCTATCTTTTATGTCCAGCGCTTCAGGTTTTAATCCGGGGAATTTAGACCATTTCGACAGGTCGTTTCCGCCGGGTATATCCATTAAATCTTTGGCGTATTCCCCGGTGCATGTAGCTAATTCAAGCAGTTTTCTTTTTACTTCACGGGCTGCTCTTCTGAGTGCGAAAGTATTGGTCGTAAAGTTGAAGGAGGCGCCGGGGGACATCAGCCTGGGTCCGGCATCATCCTTGTGCCAGTGTTTGACCTTCTCATATTTAAGGCCTATCTCATCAGCAACAAACTGGCAATAGGTGGTTTGGGCAGCCACTCCGATGTCGGGGTGCTGAGAAAGAATCCTGGCTGAACCATCGTACATAAGTTCAATATTGCAATCGCCGACGCCGCCGTCGAAATGCCAGCCGTGCATCCAAGCAACAGCAATACCATGCATCTTGCCGTTAGCCAGTTTCTTCGTTCCCGCTGCGTGCCATTTGTTATTCCAATCAGAAGCTTTCTTCCCTGCCTCTAATACCTCGGTAAGCCCGTCCACATCCGGGAAGCCATGCCTTTTTCTGTACTCAACCAGAAAATCAGCCCCATCGCCGCAGTTGCCATCATTTTTATAGGCAACTTGCATTGGGTCCATATTCAGTTCAGCAGCAACACGGTTCAGGATAAGGCTGTAATGCGTAGCAGCGCCCAAACCCTCGCAGCGTACAGTTCCTGACTCGCCTTGATTGGTATATACCGCAGTCCTGTCCTCTTTTATGTTGGGAATACTTGTGGAATCAAACAGGTAATAGGCGCTGCCGGGGAAAGCGAAAGCGGCCGAGAAGGTGGAATTACCAAGAACAGTGTTACAATGAACAGCCGTAATCTTGCCGTCATTCATAAATCCGATTTTAACATCTGTTTTGGCATAGTCCATGCTTCCACCCATGAAATGTGAGGGGCCTGCGCCGAGCATTACTTTAACCGGCCTTTGTGTTATCAGGGTTGAAAGTATCGCCAGGTTTACACAAGAGGCCCCGGGATATGAACCATGCCCGTATGTGGCACCGTTGTACGGGAAATGAGCGACGAGGGCATTCATCGGCACCTGGAACAGCCTCATGGCGTTCTGCAAGGTGGAAGTGGGGCTCTGCGTATGTATCCATAGCTCTATTTCGCCACCCTGCACTCTGGCTACGCAACTGCCGGCTTCGACACCGGCCCAGGTATTGACCGTTCTATTAGTTGAAAACTCAACGACTTTATCCGCTGCTTTAAAGGCGGCTTCGGTATCGCCCATAGTTTCCAGACGATAGGTTATCTTGTTGTTGTCGGGATTGGCTTTGGGATTGGCAATAACATCGCCTTTTAAAGACGAATCAATATCCACTACAAAAGGATGTACTTCCCAGTCGATTTTAAGTGATCGTACTCCCTCTTCCGCTATAGCGTCGGTTTCAGCAACCACAATAGCGCCACAAAATTCCCCTTCATATAATGCATGGGCCGGTACCACCGTTATATTAGCAGTCGATCCTGCGGAAGCGCTGGCAACTGTGGGCATATTGACTACTTCAGGGCTATCGTATTTGATAACCTTGATTACGCCGGGCATTGCCTCAGTTGCAGAAGAATCAATGCTCTTTATATCGGCATGGGCATAAGGCGAAACAACGACCCTGGCGTACAACATGCCCGGGACTGCAACATCCCTGGCATAAACGGCCGTCCCCTTTACCTTGGCATCGGCGTCAATATGCTTCAACCCGGTTTTGCCGATGGCGTTCCACTCATAACTGGGTTTTCCATCCCAGCTTAAGATTTCCGGTGGGATTTCATATGTAAAACGATTAATCTCATCTGCCATGGTTTACTTCCCTCCTGTGAGTTTACTCGCCGCCTCTTTTATTGCGAGTATGTGTGCCGGATATGTTCCGCAGCGGCAGATATTGCCGCCGAGCGCTTTTACTATGTCGTCCTGTGTTGGATTGGGGTTTGCGTCCAGCAGCGCTTTAGCCGTCACAACAAAACCGGGCGTGCAATAGCCGCATTGGAAAGTAAGATATTTGGTGTATGCCTCGATAACAGGATGTGCTTCATGAGCAATACCCTGAGCCGTCTGAACGGTCATGCCGTTGCATTCTGCTGCTAAAACCATGCAGGATAGCACCGAACGTCCTTCAAGGATAACAGCGCATGCGCCGCAGGCACCGTATCCAGTGCACATATCTTTTACATCGGTCCAGCCCATAACCTCATGCAGAAGATGTTGCAGTGTCCACTCAGGTTGAATATTGATGCTATAATGCTGGCCGTTGACTGTGATATTGAGCAGATTTGATCCAGCTTCTCCTGGCGTAGCAGCAGTAACTG
>CAYRSY010000143.1:0-3452 GCA_964427105.1 uncultured Dehalococcoidales bacterium | reverse complement strand
GGCTGGGATTGTATCATCCTCGCAATACTCTCTTCCTCCTGAGGCGGATTTTCAGCCCCTCAAGGGAGAAGAAAGACGAGCCCCCCGCCCCTAGATGCTTCGTCCGCCTGTGGCGGACGAAGCATGACAACGAGGTATACCCCCTGTTTGGTTTTTGTTTGATTTTTTGTGAGGCATGCTTTCGTTCGTAAAAAATACCGGAAAACAGGCATGAAACACCTTGACAACCACTATCTGTTGTAGTATATTCAATAGTATAACACTATAGATAGTGGTTATGTTATGAAGTGTCCTTATTGCGGCAGTGATGACTCCAGGGTAGTGGATTCACGCGACACTACGGATGGTGTGAGGCGGCGGAGGGAGTGCATAAAGTGCCAGGCCCGCTTTACCACCTACGAGCGCTTGCAGCCTGTTAATCTCTATGTCATCAAGAAAGACCAGCGCCACGAAGAGTTCAACAAGGAAAAGCTGCTCAGCGGCATTCGCAAGGCCTGTGAAAAGCGCCCGCTGACTGCCGGAGCGGTAGAGAAGCTGGCGGATGATGTCGAGAGCGAGCTGATCCAGATGGGAAAGGCGGAAATACCCAGCTCGATCATTGGCGATATGGTAATGAAGCACCTTAAAAAACTCGATTACATCGCGTACATACGTTTTGCCAGCGTTTACCGTGATTTCACTGATATAACCGACCTCAAGCAGGAAGTGGATACTCTGTTAAGTCATCAGTCTCCTCCGGACAGCCAGCTAACGCTGCCGATAAATTCCTAAATTCGCATATTTCAATCCGTTTCGGGGGTTATTATGGTCAAACCGGGTGAATTACAATCGGGGTCGGGTGGACTAGTGAACCGCACACAGATTGCCCGCGCTATTTACAACGCCGCCGCTTCCATGGGCATATCCGACCGCGAAGAGATAGATAAAATCACGGCGCAGGTAATCGGGCGGCTGGAGCGCCCCGCAGTGCTGCCCGGCATGGAAGCCTTTATGCCGGAGGGCCTCAAACAGAAACAACCGCTGCCTCAGGCTTCGGAGCTGGACATACTGGCTATGGTGAAAGAGTTTCTGTCGGTTGAGAAACCGCAAATCATGAATGCAGTTTCTCCGCAGGAAGCAGAAGAGCCTCCCGCTTCCGAAATGAAGCCTGCCGCCGAAACAGTCGAAAATCAAATAAAAGAAAGTAGAATTGTGCAAGAACCCAAACCCGTTACAGAATCAAAAATACGTTCCAGGAAGGAGACTCCCGCCATGCCTGCCAAAACCAAAATATCTGCAGCTGCTCTCAGCGAGAATGCCTTACGCGTGCTGGAGAAGCGCTATCTGAAAAAGGATAAAGACGGCAACGCGGTAGAGACTTCCGAGGATATGTTCCGCCGCGTGGCGCAGACCATTGCCGCTGCGGAGCTCGGCCACAATCCCAAAGCTGATGTTAAATTCTGGGAGGACAGGTTCTACTCCCTTATGACCTCGCTGGAATTCCTGCCCAACTCGCCGACTCTGATGAACGCAGGGCGTGAGCTGGGGCAGCTTTCTGCCTGTTTTGTTTTACCCATCGAGGATTCCATGGATTCCATCTTCGAAGCCGTCAAGAACACCGCGCTCATTCACAAGAGCGGCGGCGGCACCGGCTTCTCATTCTCGCGCCTGCGTCCCGAGACAGACAGGGTAGGCTCAACAGGCGGCGTAGCCAGCGGCCCCGTGTCTTTCATGAGAGCGTTCGATGTTGCCACCGATGTTATCAAACAGGGCGGCACGCGCAGAGGCGCCAATATGGCTATCCTCAGCGTAACTCATCCTGACATTATGCGTTTCATCACCTCCAAGGAGGATATGGTTTCACTCACCAATTTCAACATTTCCGTAGCCGTGACATCCGAGTTCATGCAGGCGGTCAGGGACGGGTCTGATTACGACCTCATCAACCCGCATACCAAAGAAGCAGCGGGAAAGCTTAACGCCAAAGAGGTTTTCGACAAGATGGTTGAGCTGGCCTGGAAGACAGGCGATCCGGGGGTGGTTTTCATCGACCGCATAAATGATGATAATCCCACCCCGCATCTGGGGCGCATCGAGAGCACCAACCCCTGTGGTGAGCAGCCTCTTCTTCCCTATGAATCCTGCAATCTGGGTTCCATCAACCTCTCCCGCATGCTCAAGGGAAGCGGCAAAGTTGAGATAGACTACAAGAAACTGGAAGAGACGGTCAAAACAGCCGTGCGCTTTCTGGATAACGTGATAGACGCAAACCGCTATCCCTTAAAGGCCATCGACGAGATGTCACGCAAGACGCGTAAAATCGGCCTGGGCGTTATGGGTTTCGCTGACATGCTGCTGCAGCTCGGCATTCCCTATAACTCCGAAGAAGCCCTCAAGGTGGCCGAGGATGTTATGGGAGTCATCAACAACACGGCGCACAAAGCCTCTGCCGAACTGGGTAAAGAGCGCGGCGTATTCCCGGCTTTTACAGGCAGCGTGCATGATCTCCCCGGCGCGCCTCCCATGCGCAATGCTTCCTGCACCACTATCGCGCCTACCGGCACGCTTTCCATTATCGCCAACTGTTCCGGCGGCGTGGAGCCTGTGTTCGCGCTTTCATTCACGCGCAACATCCTTGACGGAGCCAAGTTCATCGAGGTAAATCCATGCTTCGAGCAGGCGGCCAAAAGCGGCGGCTTTTATTCAGAAGAGCTTATGCAGAAGCTGGCTGACGGAGCGCATCTGAAAGACATCGAAGGAGTGCCGGAAGACGTGAAGCGTGTTTTCGTCACCGCCCACGATATATCTGTTGACTGGCATGTGCGCATGCAGAGCGCCTTCCAGCATCACACCGACAACGCTGTTTCCAAGACGGTCAATTTCTCCAGGGATGCCACTCCCCAGGACGTATATAAAGTCTATATGATGGCGTACGAAGAACGCTTGAAGGGCATAACCATCTACCGCGACGGCAGCCGCGACGGGCAGGTGCTGACCACCGGCAAGGACGCCAAGGCAAAGAAAGAGGAAGAAGCCAAAGCTGTAACGCCGTCGCCGCGCAAGCGCTCCAAGGTGACGCGCGGTTTCACCGAGCGCGTCAATACCGGCTGCGGAACTCTTTATATCACGGTCAACTCGGATGAGGACGGCATCTGCGAGGTGTTTTCGCACCTGGGCAAGACGGGCGGCTGCGCACTGGCGCAACTGGAAGCCACTTGCAGACTAATCTCCATTGCCCTGCGCGCCGGCATAAACGTTTCCGATATCGTCAAACAGCTCAAAGGCATCCGCTGCCCGTCAATCGCCTGGGAGAACGGCAAGAGCATTCTCTCCTGCGCCGACGCCATCGCCGGAGTGCTGGAACGCCACGCCGGACTGGTTCAGGAAAAGGGCGAGGGGGGACACGGCGGGGAAACCCAGGATCTGGGACTGGTCAAGAACGTTGCGGGGCAGTGCCCGGAGTGCACCAGCCT
>CAYRSY010000142.1:0-3586 GCA_964427105.1 uncultured Dehalococcoidales bacterium | reverse complement strand
CGACTGGTGAGTTCACTTATTGAGATGGTTTATGTTGACCTTGAAAAAAAGCAGATTACGGCTATAAAGCCAACGCCGCCTTTTGCGATACTGCTAGGCATGGCGATGGAGACGGCGTTGGATAAACCGGTATATCTAATTCCCTCAAATAGAGGGAATGTTGGAGTTGGTGGAGACGGGGGAGAGTCGAACTCCCCGTCCAATGGAAACGACCCAGAATCTACTACAGGATTATTCAGCTATTTAATCTTATGCGAGAAGCCTCAACTGAACGAGTCTTTCCGCACCAGTCGATTAGTCTTTCGTCGCCCTTATCGGCATATGGACGGCGGCACCCCGACTTTTTTGCACCCAGATCCTGACCCGCCGGGGTGGGGTCAGGCTGGATGGGCCGGCTATTTAGCCAGCCAGAACCAATTCAGGTTCGGCAGTTGTTTTTTGCCACCTGTTTAATGAGGTGGATGGCACCTCAGCCTGCAATTCTGTAGCGCGCTGCCACTGTCGAGACCACGCGTCCCCATGTTACTAAAAATATAAGCACTAAATTCCAGACCCTAAATAATCTCAAAATTTAAATATCAAAGTATTAAATTCAGGTTTTGATAATTTGGATTTATTTAGAATTTAGATATTAGGATTTAGTATTTTCTTCCTTTCGTCTATCTGGTTTTAAAGGTTCGTTCCATCTCGCGTTCGCTATCGCGGCGCATGATGGTTTCACGTTTGTCGTAAAGTTTCTTGCCCCGCCCCAGCCCTATCTCCAGCTTGGCCGTACGGCCTTTTATATACATTTTTAAAGGAACCAGCGTAAGTCCCTTTTCTGCCAGCTTGCCCAGCAGCAGCCGTATTTCCTTGCGGTGCATAAGCAGCTTACGTGAGCGGGTGGGTTCATGCCCCATGTAGCTGGCGGCTTCGTAACGGGCTATATGAGCTCCTACCAGCCACAATTCCCCGTGCTCAGCCCTTACATATGCCTCGCCAAGGCTTACCCTGTTTTCGCGCACCGACTTTATCTCTGATCCCTGAAGGACGATTCCGGCCTCATAGGTTTCGAGAATATCGTAGTCGTGATGTGCCTTGCGGTTAGTGGCGGATACCTTTATAATCATCTTTAATTATACCATAAGTTATACCATATAATAGACAGGAAGTCAGCATAGTGCATTACGCTATAGAAACCTCGGAATTCATCCTCTCTATTGAGTACTCCGTACTGGTTTTCGCTGCAGTGCTGGGAGTCATCCAGGTAGTGGCGGCCAACGCCGGTTTGAGGGGGCTTCTGTTCGCTCCCGGCACGGTGCGCATCCGCTTCTGGCCGTCGGGGCATCGCTGGACACTTACCTACCGTCATTTCAGTTATCTGTTCGCCGCCGTAACTGTTTTACCCGCGCTGGGTTTTTTCTTTGTGTGGAACTCTTATAATGGAACTGGAATTATAGAAGGTTCGCAGCAGGCCGGGCTTTTCGTTCTGAGCACGGCTGCCGGCGGAGTGTTCAGCCTTGTGGCTTCCTCCCTGATCAACCAGTGGAGGTTGCAGCACAATCAGACTGATGCAAAAGGACTCGAAGCCCTTAAAGATATTACCTGGTTTCAGGCTGTGTGGCGGCGCTGGGTGAGGAAAAACAGATGAGTTTTGATGAGCAGGTCTTCACCTGGATAAATGGTCTGGCAGGGCATGTTACTGTAATAGACCGCCTTTTCAGCGGTTTGGCTGACGATTACTTTATCATAATTGCTATGTGTCTTGTGCTGGTAGGCATGTGGTTTGGCACGCGTGATCCCGAAGAGAGGGAACGCAATCAGATTGCCGTGCTTAAAGCTATGGCCTCACTCGGCATTGCCAGCGGTTTTGTCGCCTGGGCTAACCTCATTTTTGTGGGTGCCGAAAAGTATCCCGGAACGCTCATACATGAGATATTCAACCGTCCCCGTCCTTTTGTTAAGTTTGGAGAGGATGTATTGCATGGATTATTCTATGCACCCCACGACCCCTCTTTCCCCTCAAACCTGGCTGCCGTGGTTTTTGGTCTGGCGCTGGCGGTGTGGCTGATGAACAAAAGGACAGGTATGTTGCTGCTTGTTATGGCTTGCGTTGCCTGTTTTGCGCGGGTTTATGTGGGGATTCACTATCCCTCGGATATTCTGGGAGGAGCCGCCTTCGGCGTGATGGGGGTAGCGGTTGCCTATTTTCTCTTCTGGGTGCTTTTGCCGCTGGTGCGCCTGCTTCACAGGGTTCTAAGAGCGATGTTCCTTGCAGGCTAGGCTCTCCTGATTTAAGTTTAACTTATCAGTGGTTCAGGTTTTACTCGAGATATTTGAGGTATTCCAGAAAGGCTTGTCTGTTATGCTCAGGCCCGCAGAGGTCTCCTTCTTCAGTCGCCACCAATCCCCATACTCTCGCTAGTCCTTGGCTGCACTCTTTACGCTCGCGCCCCGGCATCCAGTCGCGGCAGGCATTCGGCTTGGCGACATGCACGGAGCAAAGCGCTTCTTTCCCCCGATGTACCAGAAAGATACAGCCGCCGTTATCGCGGTGGCGCAGCAGAAATTTACCGGGCACCGGCCAGCGTGAATCAGTATAGTCAGACATCAACCTTCTTACGCTGATGCCGAGGAACCCTGCCACCCGCTCCATTTCCTCCCTGTCCAGCAATACCTGATAACGCGTGCAGCATTCTCCGCAGCGAAAGCAGGTATTGAAAAAATCTGGCTCAGGCGCGGGGTCTGACTTGGGATTCATATGCTAGATTGTAGCACTTTCAGGCGGTAAGCTGTAGAATTGAACCCATGAATATCTTGCGTGCAGTTGCCCGCTGGCTGTTTGTCCTTTGCATACCGGTACTTTTGCTCTCGGCTACGCTGGCATGGGCTTTTAATAGCCTTTGGATATACACCGCCGGTTTCGAAAAATACGACCCCGGCAGCGCCCTTGGCCTGTCAGATGAAGAACTCGACAGGTCTGCCCGTGAGCTTATCGCTTATTTCAACGACCTTGATCAGGAGCTTCTGGACATCAACGTCTCTTATGACAGCGGTGAAACAGCCCCTCTGTATAGCGAGAATGATGCGCTGCATATGAAAGACGTTAAAGGTCTGGTGTGGATGGATTACTGGATGCTGATAATTTCTGCCGGATATTGCGCAGTTTATGTCATCTCGATGCTCATCTGGAACAGGTGGAACAGCGGGCGTGAACTGGCAATGGGAGCGAAGCGTGGTGGTATTGCAACCGTTGGGCTGATAGCCTTTCTGGGGGTATTTGCCGTTACCAGCTTTGACTGGTTTTTTACCACCTTCCACAGGTTGTTTTTTCCCAACGGCAACTGGCAATTTCCTCCCGGCGATCACATGATAACGCTTTTTCCCGAGGGTTTCTGGGTAGATGTTACGCTGCTTGTGGGGGTTGTAGCGCTGGGACTTGGACTACTGGCAGGCGGGGTAGGTTTTGTCTGCTTAAAGCGCATGGAAAAGCGGGAGCGCTCGGTTATTGCGTAAAATAACCGGCGCAAGCTTTAAAAACCTGCGCCGGTTTATATATATTCAAAACATGGCATTATCTGCCGCATGTCCTATTCCACAGATAGAC
>CAYRSY010000141.1:0-3633 GCA_964427105.1 uncultured Dehalococcoidales bacterium | reverse complement strand
CGGCCCCATAACGGCGCAGCTCCAGAAGCTGTATTTCGATGTCATCCGGGGCAAAATGCCGCGCTACATGGACTGGTGCACGCCAGTTTACGGCACGAAATAACTCCTTCTTTTCCTCGCCCCTTGAGGGAGAGGATTAAGATGAGGGGTGCATAAAAACCTAAAAGCGAGACGGCTGGCGAAAACCAGCCGTCTCGCTTTTCAATGAACGACTGACCACAGCTAAAATCGCTCAAAAGCTATTAAGAAGCACTGGGCGGGGTAGTAACAGAATTTGCTGCCCTTCTTAGTTTCTCCGCTTCATCTTCTGCTTTCCGAATTCTTACAAATTCATCCTGGTTTAAGACTTCGAGAATCTTAGATACAGGGACTACAATAGCAATTCCCATATTCACTTTTAAATCAATTAGGTTATCTGACATTACTTCATCAAGTTCTAATCTAGCTAGATCAAAGTGTCCGTGCATTAAACCTAGCCAATAGATTGGTTCGACTCCAAGTTTCAATTCCCCTTTTCTGGCGCCTGCTAAATGTACGAAAACAGGCGAGCCGCTTAATCCTCCTATTGACCTGGCTTCTATCAGATACGCATCAATGAGCCCTAATTCCTTGCTTTGCACTGGTTCTTCGGGCATACACGCTATATTGCCTATTCGTATAATTGGTTGGTTACGCTCATGACCATAATGGCTACAAAATAGACCAGTCATAAACACCTCGTCCCCACATCCTATCTCTTCTTTAGCAATAACTTCGGGCGTAGCAGCCATACTTGAGGGAATAAAGAGGCAATCAAATAAGTTCAGATCAGGTGCCCAAGCTATAGTCGCTACATCTACATTTGATGCAGTTGGATGATACTTCCACTGAGCTATATCGGATGTGATAAATGTACTTGGTTTATCCTTTTGATTGACTCTAAGATAAACTTTTCCATCAGTACTTTTTTGTTTTATGGCTTCTATTACATGCTTAGCGGTTATTAGATAAATAAACCCCCTATCAGGAATGACACTCGGAATACTAACGAAGAAAGCTGTACCAGCTAATTTTATTTCTTCTTTGATTTTATAACACACAAATATGACACTCTTACGTACTTGATCTGGTACTAACATAAGGCTTTCACTTTACCCCCTGAATGTTATTTACGAGCCGTCTCTTCCCCCACCCGCGCCACGCTGGTTATACCCTGCAACGCTTCTATGCGGCTCATTATGCGCGATAGCTGCGGCAGGCCGCTTGTCTCCACGTCGAAGTAGAGCGATGTGGTGTGATCCTTGTGGGGAGTTACATTCATGTTGGAGATGTTGACCTTTTCTTCCGCGAGGAGAGTTGAGATGTCGCGCACCAGCCCCACCCTGTCCCATGCCTCCACCTGCATTTTCACGGGGTAATGCACGTCGGCACGGCCCCACTCCACCCGCACCAGCCGCTCCTTTTCATCCTCATGCGTCACATTGTAGCAGTCCTGGCGGTGGATGGTAATGCCGCGGTTGCGCGTGATGTAGCCGATGATAAGGTCGCCCGGCACCGGATTGCAGCATCCGGCCAGATTGGTTAGCAAATTTTCTGTGCCAAGCACCTGTATCCCCGATGTCGAGGCCTTTACAGTAGCTTCGGGAATCGGCTTAGGCTGCTCCTGAGCCGCCAGCTTGAGGGCGATGGTCTGAACACTTACGTCCCCACAGCCGATAGCGGCAAAGAATTCCTCCATGTTGTCATACTTGAACAATTTGGCGATCTTCTCGCGGTCTCCCACAACCAACCCCAGATGCTTCAACTCTTTGTCCAGCATTTCGCGCCCCAGTTCTATATTTTCTTCGCGCTCCTGCTTCTTGAACCACTGGCGAATCTTCTCGCGGGCATGTGAACTTTTGACAAAACCCAGATTGGGGCTCATCCAGTCGCGGTTGGGGCCTTTGGGTTTCTTTGAAACGATGATGTCCACCACGTTGCCGTTGGATAGCTGAAAGTCCAGCGGTACCATGCGCCCGTTGACCTTGGCTCCGGCGCAGCGGTTGCCCAGGTCGGTATGGATGCGGTAGGCGAAATCTACCGGGGTGGCGCCCTTGGGGAGGTCTTTTATCTCGCCCTTGGGAGTAAAGACGAACACCTGGTCATTGAATATATCTGTCTTGACCGTGTCCAGAAACTCTTCAGCTCCCGCCAACTCGCGGTGCCAGTCCACAAGCTGCCTCAGCCAGCCGATACGCTCCTCGGCCTCGATATTCTTGGTATCGCCCTCCTTGTAGCGCCAGTGAGCCGCCACGCCGAATTCGGCCACGCGGTGCATCTCGCGGGTGCGTATCTGGATTTCAAGGGGGGTGGTGCCTTTGAACAGCACGGCGGTATGCAGAGACTGGTAGCCGTTGGGCTTGGGGTTGGCGATATAATCATCGAATGACCCCGGAATGGGATGCCACATGTTATGCACTACTCCCATAGCGTGGTAGCACTCGGGGATAGTTTCAACCAGAACACGCACCGCCAGCAGGTCGTATATCTCATCGAACTGGCGGCCCTGCGCGGCATAGCGCTCTATTTTCTGTGAGACGCTGTAAAGATGCTTGGGACGCCCGGAAATGTCGGCCTTGAGCCCCAACTGTTCGAACTCGTCTTTCAGGATTTGCATGACGCTGCCAACGAGTCCTTCGCGTTCGTTGCGGCGGTTGGACACCAGACGGGCTATCTGGCTGTAGCGGCGGGGTTCAATGTAATGAAAGGCCAGATCTTCGAGCTGCCACTTGAGTTCCCAGATGCCTAAACGGTGCGCCAGCGGAGCGTATATCTCCAGCGTTTCGCGGGCAATGGCCTTCTGGCGGTCGGGGGGCAGGGCAGCCAGTGTGCGCATGTTGTGCAGGCGATCGGCCAGCTTTATGAAAACGACGCGGAGGTCTGCTGCCATAGCCACCAGCATTTTGCGCAGGTTTTCGGCCTGCTGTTCGCGCACCGAGGGACGCTGCTGCAATTCCTCCGGCGAAGGCAGGGCGAGCCTGGAAAGCTTGCTAACGCCGTCCACCAGCCGCGCCACATCTGCCCCGAACTTGTCCTCTATCTGTTTTAGCGAGATGCCGCAATCCTCTGTAACATCGTGCAGCAGGGCTGCGGCCAGCGCGGTGGCGTCAAGCTGCTGGTCAGCCAGCGTCAGCGCCACCTGATAGGGATGCTCCAGGTACGGCTCCCCAGACATGCGCCGCTGGCCCTCGTGAGCGCTGGCGGCATAATCATAGGCTGCCGACACCAGAGCCAGTTTTTCAGCCGGAAGATATTTTCCCGCACGTTCCAGCAACGCTTCAGCCGTCATTTAATTGCCTCAACCCAAGGATGATGAATATGACATAAGTATAAATCAATATACGGGGCTTGGCAAAGAAGAGTAAAGGGACTTTCTCACTTTGGAAAAGGCTTGTTCCGAAGCGAAGCCGATGGTGAGATTAAGAGGTATTATTTTTCTCTTTGACCGCCAAAGCCAGCGGCGCAGAGTTCGAGCAGTATCCCTTTTGCCAAAGGAAGGTCAGGAGGGATTTTCCTCCAGAGCTTGTACCGGCTGCGGAGCGCCGGACGGCTCCGTTCTACCGGCATACTCCTGCATCACTACCGCCAGAAGTATCACATCGACATAGAAGAAAT
>CAYRSY010000140.1:1321-3640 GCA_964427105.1 uncultured Dehalococcoidales bacterium | reverse complement strand
CGGCAGCAGGCATTCCTTCGCTTTCAATATTCGCCGCTGATTCATCTCAAATGCAAATGCTGCTCATAATGATAACCGCAGTGGTGCTCGTGCTAACTGTTTCTAACGCTCTGGCGGCTTTTTCCACCGGGGGCGGGCATTTCTACAAACTTTCATTTTATTTGGGAATAACCTGCGTATCATCAGGTTTGGTGCTGATAGCAGTGCCTTACGTAGTAAACATTCTGTTCACCGGAATGTCAGGAGGATAAAAGATGGCTGGATACATTGCACCATCGGCTGAAATGATTGTCGGAGCCCTTATCGGAATCACCACTATGGCTGGCGTGGTAACCTGTGTCTGCGCCTTTTCCTTGAACCACAAGCGCAAGGCAAACAGGATGGACACATCCGCAGAGGCGCAACCGGCAATGCAAAAACAGGCGCCCGTGATACGGGAGAATAAACCGCTCGAAATACAGGCCGATAAAGCGAAAAAGGACAAGCCTGCAAAAGCGCCTAAACCGGAGAAAGCCGTTAAAATCAAACCCGTCAAAGAGAAAAAACAGGGAGGGAGTTTCTTCTCTTTCTCTAAGAAGAATAAGGAAAAGGTGAAGACAGAGACTGCCGCCGCGCCGGTTGCCGCACTTGTTGCGGCACAAACCGCACAGACGGCACAGCCGCAACAATCCAAAAACGCCGCATCTGTCAATGAAAAAGACCCCAAACAGATGAAATTAAAAGAAGCAAAGGCAGTCAAACAAAAGAATGAGAAGCCCTCGGAAAAAACAAAGGGCAAAGAGGAAAAAGGCAAGGGATTCGGATGGTTCGGCAAAAAAAATAAGGACAAGGGGCAGAAAGCAGCCCCGCTTGTATCCGCCCAGGCCAAAGAAGCAACACCTCCGGTAATCGCTGAAGGATACAAGCCACCGCAGTCAGACGCGGATGCCAGCAAGCCTTTCGTCATGCCGGCGGCTGCCAAAGCAGCAAATGCCTCTCAGATAACGGCGGATACTGCTGCACCGCCCCCAACACAACCTGAAACAGCGCAACCCTCACGTCCGCCTGAAGGAATATCTCCGGCATCGCCCCTTTCCGCTCCTGTCGAAGCCGAGCCCGAAAAGAAAGAGGAAAACGCTGATTCTGTTTTCAACCTCTTCACTGACACCGAAGGCGAAGAAAGCGAGATAGGCAAATTCGCCGCCAATTTCGATAATGTCAGTCTGGATGCGCTGCTGGGAGATTGCCAGAGCGTATTGAACCGTTTAAGTAAAAATTAGCTTCAACCAACCGGTGGCTGATATAGCGACGGCAGGCGAAAACCTGCCGTCGCCTTTTTATGTCAGGCTGATGTTAATTTCAGTAAGCCGGATTCGTTATTCGTTTCTCCGCGAAATTTTTTTCTGTGTGGAACGACTCTCTTCTGCCAGTTTTTAGTTATCAGTTATCGGTTATCGGTTTGTTAAGGGATTATATAATAGCACAGACGTTCTGTTGATAGTCAATAGATGATTGTCATGTCAGAATGAAAAGGAAAATGGCACCTTCACTCCTTTTTCTTCTTTCAAGTGAACATACGGGAATGGCAAAGCGGGAGAGTCATGACGCACTCCTTGGACGGCATCCGCTGGCCGCCGATGCGATTAATATCGAAGTTGTGGAATAGCGGGAACATGTGACACGCGCAGCATGTCTCTACATTGATTGAGACGGCACCCCACCGGATGTTTCGCTGCGCTCAGCATGACAAACACGAACGGCACGGAACGTCGTGCTTCTACATGATGCGGGCGGGAGAGTCATGACTCTCCCCTACAACGAAAACCGCCGAAGAAAGAGAAACTATTCTTCCAGCTTCTCGCGGGGCCACCAGCCCCACCAGCCTTCCTCCCCGCAGTGCGTACACTTGACAGGTATAGATAGTTGTCCGCTAGTGCCGCACGACGAACAGGTGAACAGGTTGCGCGCGTTATATCCGGGAGTAGCTCCAAGTTTGGCGCGCATGCTTTCCATCTGGGCATCCAGACGAGCCAGTTCCCTGGAATAAGCCTTATTCTGCGACGGTTGTTGAACCGCTTTATTCTGTTCAAGCTGGCCTAGCCGCCTCTCGGCTTTCGCCAATCTTATAGTCAGGTCCGAAACCATGTCCTCTAACTGTTTAACCAGTGCATCACTATGCGATTGCGACACCGACGCATGGGAAACATCAGGCGGCTGAAGAGCTGGACGAGGCCGTATCTCCTGCGGCGCAAACGATGCTACCGGCGGTTTCGCCGCCGGAGGCGGCGTGCTGGCTACAGGAGGCTGGGGCGGCGGTGTAGAGACAGCAGGCATTGGCGC
>CAYRSY010000140.1:0-1221 GCA_964427105.1 uncultured Dehalococcoidales bacterium | reverse complement strand
CCGGTGCTGATGTTCGCTATCCGACAGGTCCATATCCTCAGGATCGCTCAACTCCCGGTAGCTTTTGTCATAGCATATACGCACCACAGGGCGCCCGATGAGTCCCGGTTTGGCATCAGTGATAATACCTGACTCCCCGGTGTTCAGTTTGACCATAACCCCCGTTGGAAATAACGGCACCAGCTTTGTAAAAAGCTGCACCAGTTGGGGGTCGAACAGTTCCCCGCTGTAGGCCATGATAAACTCGATAGCCTCGTTCGGAAGATTGGCCTGACGGTGAGGCCGCCGTGAAACCAGCGCGTAATACGTGTCAGCCAGAGCAATAATGCGCGCCGCCAGGCATATATTCTGCCCTTTGAGCCCGCGCGGATAACCATTCCCATCCCAGTGTTCGTGATGCTGATACACGTCTTCTACAACTTCAGGGGATAAACCAGTATAATCACGCAATATTTGAAACCCGTACTGCGGGTGCTGTTGCACCTCATGCCGCTCGATAGAAGAAAACGCCGCAGGCTCATCCATCATGCCCGAATCCAGCGCGACATATCCCACGTTCTGCAACATGGCGGTAACACCCAGTTTCTGCAGTTCATCTTCTTTTAAACCCAGCTTGCGCCCAATAATAATGCTCATGCTGGCTACCTGCACAGGATGCACATAATTGTAATCCTTGAGAGAATAGCAGCCGGAAGCGTTGACTTCCCCAAAGTATGCGGGGAAAAGATGCGATACCATGCTGTACATTACTTTTTCAACATTGGTCACCGCCGTCATCTTGCCCCTGATAACATTGGAAACCACGCTCCTGGTCTCATCAAGCAAAGCCCGGAGCTGGCGCGTAGCCTCGCCCTGCAGTCTGGCAGGCATGATAGAGGTAACCGGCACATCATCGACACGGCGGTCCTGTATAAATATCTCGCCGCTGCCCATGCGCGAAAGCGTGGATGAGTTATCGAAAGTAAGCCGCGTTCCCTGGCTCATTACCATGTTGCCATAGCTGTCATAGACATCCTGGCTCAGCACCATCCCCGGCTGCGAATATTGAACACCTATACGTCTCATATCTGCATTCCCGTAGTTTATGCTCGGGCCAGCACGCGATTATCCGCTGCTGGCATTTCTGCCATCTCCGGCTTCTGGTAAAGCGAGGCCTTTATGTTTTTAAAACCAATAGTCGAAGCATTCAGCATAACCTCCGTGCCTCCCGAAAACAGGAAC
>CAYRSY010000139.1:0-3657 GCA_964427105.1 uncultured Dehalococcoidales bacterium | reverse complement strand
ATGGTTTGACAAATCCTCCCCCTCCTCATAGAATTAAAGTGCAGGCGACCCGCGCAAGAGCGGGCGTCGAGCCTTTTAAGCAAACGACATATATTGTCGCTTGGATCGAAAGACCGAGACGGCTGGGAAGTGATTAAAATGACCTCCGCCGTATTTCGGCGGAGGTTTTATTTTGAAACGTAACCTGCCTAAACTGGGGTTTATCGGGGCCGGCAAGGTGGCCACCTCCCTCGCATGTGCCCTGCATGGAAAAGGTTATCCTGTTGTGGCTATAGCCAGCCGAAGTTTTTCTTCGGCTCAGAAACTGGCTGTATATATTCCCTGCTGCCAGCCTTACCCGGATAAGCAGCAGGTCGTAGAACGCTCCGATATCATTTTTATCACCACCCCGGATGATGTAATCGCGCAGGTAACCGGGGAATTAAGCTGGAGACAGGGGAAGAGTGTAGTGCATTGCAGCGGCGCAGATTCCACAACGCCGCTTAAGAAAGCTATATCCGAAGGCGCGACGGCAGGCGTTTTACATCCTTTGCAGACTTTTGCCGGCATCGAACAGGCGAAGAACAGCCTGGCTGGCATTACTTTTTGTATTGAGGCCGATGACCCGCTGCTGACAATGCTCAAATGGATGGCAGTGGCATTGGGCGGAAGGTGGATTGTCATCAATCCGGAAGACCGGACGCTTTATCATACCTCTGCCGTTATGGTAAGTAATTATCTTGTAACGCTGGTAAAGTTAGCCATAGATTTGTGGGCTGATTGTGGATTATCCCAGGAAGATGCGGTGAGAGCGCTTACGCCGCTTATAAAAGGCACCTTGAACAATATCGAAACACTGGGACTGCCTGATTGTCTTACGGGGCCTATTTCCAGGGGGGATACCGGAACGCTTAAAAAACATCTTGATGTATTGGGCAATAGCCATGGTGAATTTATCCCCGCTTATCGCGAACTGGGGTTGCAAACAATATCCATAGCTCTGGCAAAAGGCAGAATAGATGCCGCCAAGGCTGCGGAAATACAGTCTTTACTGGAAACCCACCAGGTTGAAGGAGTCAAGCCATGAGAACCATACTTCACAGTAAAATCCATCGCGCCCGTGTTACCGGCGTGCATCTGGATTACGAAGGTAGCATCGCCATTGACCGTACCCTGTTGCTTGAGGCCGACATATTGCCGCACGAAATGGTACATGTGCTCAATATTAATAACGGACAACGCTTTACTACCTATGCCATCGAAGGTGAAAAGGGTGAAATCGGTTTGAGAGGGGCGGCGGCCAGGCTGGTGCAAAAGGGCGATATAGTCATTATTCTTACCTATGACGTGATGCCTGATGAAGATGCCAGAAGCTATGAGCCCAGGGTGGTTTATGTGGATGAAAATAACAACATCAAAAATACCATCGGGCAGATACTCTCCATGGAAGTGGATGATTGAGTCTCCCCCCATCCTGTTTTTCCACAGGTGGCGAAATGATAGCGAAAAAGGGAGTGCTTGTTTAGCGTAAGGAGATAGTGTCATGCGTGTAAATATTGACCAGATAAAAGAAATGAAAAAGCACGGCGAAAAGATTGCCATGCTTACAGCTTATGATTATCCTACCGCCAAGATTGTTGACGAAGCAGGCATACCCCTTGTGCTGGTAGGGGACAGCCTCGGTATGGTTATGTTGGGCTTCGACTCAACCATACCCGTAACTATGGATATCATGCTGCATCATACGAGAGCGGTTGCCCGTGCGGTCAAGCATGCTATGGTAATCGGCGATATGCCTTTTATGAGTTACCATGCAAGCGAGGAGGAAGCGCTGAAAAATGCCGCCAGATTCATGCAGGAAGGCGGAGCACACGGCGTGAAACTGGAAGGCGGAGTAGCGGTAGCTGCCGTCACAAAACGCATGGTAGAGTGCGGCATCCCCGTTATGGGACACATCGGGCTCACGCCTCAGTCCGTACATCAGCTCGGTGGCTTCAAGGCACAGGGAAAGACGCTGGAAACGGCTATGAAACTGATTGACGACGCGCTGGCTCTTGAACAGGCAGGAGCATTCGCTATTGTCCTGGAAACAATGCCTACGGAGCTATCGAGTCTTATCAGCCGAAAAATCAGTATTCCTACTATTGGCATCGGAGCAGGGAACGGCTGCGACGGTCAGGTGCAGGTAATCAGTGACATGCTGGGGCTTTTTACCGATTTCGTGCCGAAACATGTCAAACAGTATGCCCATCTGGCAGAGGTTATGTCGGATGCCGTTAAAGAATATGCCCGTGAAGTGCATTCCGGCGTTTTCCCCGGTGCAGCGCAAAGCGTGTCATTGGATCCCGCTATCCTGGCACAAATCGAAAAGAAAGAGCAATAAATGAAAATAATACGGGGAATCTCCGAGATGAAGCTGGCGCGCAGCCTTATGACTGGAACGATAGGCTTCGTGCCTACTATGGGTTATTTGCACGACGGGCATATTTCTCTGGTAAAACAGTCTAAAAAAGACAACGACTTTACAATTGCCAGCATCTTTGTCAATCCCACCCAGTTCGGTCCCAAAGAGGATTTCGACAAATATCCCCGCGATGAGCGACGCGATATAAACGTACTGGAAAAAGCCGGCGTGGACGCCGTTTATATCCCCGAACTGCGGGAGCTCTATTCTGCGTCATTCGACACCTGGGTGGAGGTCAAGGGCATCACGGAGAGGCTGGAGGGCAGTATCCGGGACGGACACTTTATGGGTGTTACGACCATCTGCAACAAGCTTTTCAATATAATACGCCCTGATAAAGCCTATTTCGGGCAGAAGGATGCCCAGCAGGCTCTGGTTGTTAAGAAGATGGTTGCCGATCTCAATATGAATCTGGTAATAAAGGTCATGCCGACGCTCCGGGAGGAGGACGGCTTGGCTATGAGCAGCCGCAACTCGTATTTAAAGCCGGGCGAGCGCAAAGCGGCCATAATTCTCTATAAGGCTTTGTTAAAATCAAAAGAAATGTGGCAGGCAGGTGAACGCGACGCTGAAACCATACGCACCGCCATGGAGAAGCTGATACAGGCTGAGCCGCTGGCTAAAATAGATTATGTTTCCATTGCGGATGTCGTGACGTTACAGGAACTTGAGCAGATACGTTCGCGGGCGCTGGTCTCCCTGGCGGTGAGGATAGGCAAGACCCGTCTCATAGATAACCTGCTGCTGCCGTGAGCTTCGGCGGCTGTCATCGGTGTTGACACTCAAGGCCACGAAAAGATACAATAACAAGTCGTGCCGAGGTAGCTCAGCTAGGTAGAGCAGCGGACTGAAAATCCGCGTGTCCCCAGTTCGATCCTGGGCCTCGGCACCATTGTTTTGTTCTTTTATAAATTGACTGGTTATATCCAGCCGAAGTGGCGGAATAGGCAGACGCGACAGTCTCAAAAACTGTTGAGGGGCAACTCTCGTGTCGGTTCGACCCCGACCTTCGGCACCATTTTGTAGCTTAATAATTTATTAATTTTTGTTGCCGAGTTGTGTAGCGGTAGCACGAAGGACTTTGAATCCTTTTGCCCAGGTTCGAATCCTGGCTCGGCAGCCAGGTTTTGTATTCCCCGATAGCTCAACGGTAGAGCGGGCGGCTGTTAACCGCTAGGTTCTAGGTTCGAATCCTAGTCGGGGAGCCATTTTTT
>CAYRSY010000138.1:0-3666 GCA_964427105.1 uncultured Dehalococcoidales bacterium | reverse complement strand
ATTTAACATTTTCCCTGCATGTTTTGTGATTTCGTAATGCTTTTATATGTATAATCTTTAGCAAACCGATTTTATCCCATTCCGATAATCTGCCGGTTGGGGGAATATGTGACTGTTTTCGTCCAGCATAAGCATAAATGCGGCTGGGAATTCACAGGAGGATAAAATGGCATCATCGGTACAGGCGAGGGTTGTAGCAGGTATTGCAACCGCTATCAGGATGGAGATAGACGGCAAGGCATTTTATCTGAAAGCCAGCGCGGAAAGCAAAAATGAAGCGGGGAGAAAACTTCTCGGGCAACTTGCCGCTGAAGAAGATGAGCATCGTAAAACGTTCGAGCAGATATATGAGTCATTTCGCAGAGATAGATCCTGGCCCGCCGTGCAGGTCAAGCCTTCCGCCGGTATGAAAACGCTTTTTTCACCCGGAGAGTCTGCTGCAGAATTGAACGGGCATGATCTTATGGATGAAAGCTCTGCCGTGAACACTGCTTTAATGATGGAAAGCGAGAGTTATGATTTTTACGAATCCCGGATAAATATGGCAAGCTGCGATTCCGAATCGCGTTTCTATCAGGAGATTGCTGCCCAGGAGAGGGGACACTATATGGCGCTTCTTGATTATCTGGAGTTCATCCAGTCTCCAACAGCCTATTTTACCAGGACAGAGCATCATTCACTGGATGGGGGGTAGAGGGCGGGGAGAAAGCAGCTCATATTCCAGCCCTGTAAATCTGAAAACCTCGGTAATATGCTTATAAAAAAGCCCTCCCGCAACATGCGGGAGGGCTTTGATCCAGTTAAGAGACTTCGGCTAGAAAACCGTCGGAATGTCTTTTCCCGCGTCTTCTATGCTCTTCAGCTTGCAGTTCATTTCTTCCATGCGCAGCTTCATGACAGGCACCAGATTGGTGGATTTGTTGTAATATGTGCGCACAATCTCCACATCGGACAGTTCGGACATTATAAGTATGACGTTCAGCGTGGTTCCCACGGGGTAATCGCCGTTTCTGATTATGGCGTTGGGCGCCATATCCTTTAGCCAGTCTCCCAGTTCTTTAACCAGATCCATGTTGATTTCTTTGGGCGGAGCTGAAATGAGATACATGGCGCGCCCTGCATCCTTGGGGTTTATCTTGGTGGAAAGTTCCGAGATGGCGGCGTCCATGGCCTGAATGCCTTTGTGTGTCTCTGCGCTCTTGTGGCGGAAGTCGCTGTGGGCCATTTTAATTCCGCCCAGTCTGGCTGTGCCGCTGCCGATGACCGTCCAGCCGGAAAGCGTCTGGATGATGTCTCCGGCGTCAACCGTTTTGGAACCCACCCGCTGGGCTTTCTTTTCTTCGCCGGCGCACAGCAGGTCGTAAAAAGGCTCGACGATAAGCGAGTTTATCTGGTCGAGGTTGAACTTCATGGAGTAGCCTTTTTTGACATAACGCTGATTGTCAACCAGTATCACGGCATCGGCTACGGAATATACGCTCTTGAGGCAGACAGCGGTGTTATAGATGGCGCGTTCTTCATTTTCCTGTTCGTGCTCGAAGGGCAGCACCACCATAGCGTAAACAGGCTTGTCGGCATAGCGTTCCTTGACATGCTGCAAAATTATGGGCAATGCCCCCGATCCGGTGCCGCCGCCCGCGCTGCCTATCAGCAGGAAACCGTCGGTTTCATAAAAATGCTTGGTAGCGCGAAGGGCGTCAACCACCTTGTCGGCGTCTTCACGCGCAACCTCGGCTCCTACCTCGTTGATCTTGCCTACACCATGTCCGCCGGTCTTGCGGCCTCCTATAAGGATGCGGTGCTGATAATCGGGCTTGATTGTCCTGAGGCCGGACAGGTCGGTGGCGTCCGTGTTCACGGCGAAAACGCCGGGGCATATCTCGGCTCCGCGTTTGCTGATTGCCATCTTGTTAAGGCGGGCGAATTCGTCGGCGATTCTGCTGCCGCATTGCCCCAGTCCGATAACCACTAGCTTCATCTTTTACCTCCGCGTAATTATAACAAACCGCCTAATTCTAGCCTTTGGATAAAAGGGGTGTCAACCCGAACTATGAAAAGCAGTCCGTGAGGCTGTTATGAAGAGCGGCAAAGAGGAAGGGATTGCCGGAAAAAGGGGCGGGGAGTTACAAAAGCGTAACTCCCCGCGCTTAAATTAAAAAGTATTTAAAAGCCTTTTTTCGCTACGAAGGCGCTCAGGTCGCCCAGACGGCAACTGTAACCCCATTCGTTGTCATACCAGGCCAGGATTTTCACCATGTTGCCGCCCATAACCATGGTGGAAAGCGAGTCGAAGCTGGAGCTGAATGCGCTGCCTTTGAAATCGGTGGAAACCAGTTCCTCGGTGCAGTATTCCAGTATGCCGCGCAGCGGGCCTTCGGCAGCGGCTTTGAAGGTGCTGTTTACCTCCTCTGCGGTTACACTCTGCCCGACCTCGGCTACCAGGTCAACCAGCGAGACGGTGGCGGTGGGCACGCGGATGGATATGCCGTGCATCTTGCCTTCGAGCTCCGGCAGCACCAGCCCGATGGCCTTGGCCGCGCCGGTGGAGGTGGGAACCATGTTTTCGCAGGCGGCGCGCGCCCTTCTCAAATCCTTGTGCGCCGTGTCCTGCAGCCTCTGGTCGTTGGTATAGGCGTGGATGGTGGTCATCATGGCCTTCTGGATGCGGAAGTTGTCGTTAAGAACCTTGGCGACAGGCGCCAGCGCGTTGGTGGTGCAGGAGGCGTTGGAGATGATGTTATGCTTGCCGGCGTCGTATTTGTCCTGATTTACGCCCAGTACGATGGTGATGTCGTCTTTCTTGGCGGGGGCGGAGATAATCACTTTTTTGGCCCCGGCCTGAATATGAGCCGCAGCTTTGGTGGCATCGGTGAATAGCCCCGTGGATTCTATGACGATGTCAACGCCCATATCGCGCCAGGGGATGTTGGCGGGGTCTCTCTCGGCAAATACTTTGATCGGGCAGCCGTCAACACTGATGTTTTTTTCATCCCAGGATACGCTGCCGTTATAGCGTCCGAAGGTGCTGTCCCACTTGAACAGATGTGCGTTGGTCTTGTTGTCCGTCAGGTCGTTGACAGCTACTACCTCTATTTCGTCCGCATGGTACTGCTTGATAGTCCGCAGTGTCAGCCGCCCGATGCGCCCGAAGCCGTTGATGCCTACTCTGGTTGCCATGTTTTTCGCCTCCTGATAGATTTTTATTTTACGGGGAGGTTTTGCCTTCCCGTGATGTCCCCTGTTCTTTTTTCTGCGCCAGCATGTCTATGAAGGCTTCCAGCCGTGTTTTAAGGTGCTGGGAGAGCGTGAAATCGGCGTTGCCTTCGATGGTAAGTATGGGTATGCGCAGGCGGTTCCTGAAAACGATGTCTCCGATGGCGCGGTGGCAGAAAGCCTGCACGTAATGGATGACGCCGTCGATATGTCTTTTTTCAACTTCGGTTTTAATGTCAATTATGCGTCCTTCGATAGAGTAAGGATAAGTATAATTGCTGTATTGTTCAGCCAGCGACACGCTGTTTGAAGGCATGGCGAACTGGCGCTGGATCTCATTATATACCACCCGCGCCCCTTTTTGCTCAAGAAAAGGGTACAAATCTTTGCCGTAAACGGAGGGAACGCCCGTGAAGGCCAGCCGTAATTCATCTTTGGGATACGGAGAACGCG
>CAYRSY010000137.1:0-3673 GCA_964427105.1 uncultured Dehalococcoidales bacterium | reverse complement strand
ACAACGCTATCCATATAGGCATCGGAAGAAAAGTTGACAGGAGACAACCGGCAGGATTTACTCCGGATTCGCGGTAAAGCTTCATCTGCTCCTGCGCCAACGCCTGAGAATCTTTGCCATGCTTCTTTTGCAGTTCCGCTAATTTGGGCTGCAAATCCTGCATGGCTTTGGAAGACTTCAACTGGCGCAGTGTCAGCGGATACGTCACCGCATTAATAACTATAGTCAACACGATTATTGAAAGGCCAAAATTATCTCCAAGATAGTGTGACAGGGCCACCAGCACATTTGTCATTGGCTGGAGAACAATCAGGTTCCAAATTTCTCCGATATTCAAAGTATTTCTTCCTCACTAACCAGCGATAGGCATATACCAGAGCACCGCTCCGGTTTCGGCATTGATGGCATAAACAGCCTCTTCAGTCTGGGTGTGTACATAGACGACCCCGTCAGAGGCGGTAAGCGTTGAGCGCACGGTGAGCTGAAAATCCCTGAGCTCGACTTTCTGGTTGCCTTCTTTATCCAGCGAATATATTTCGCCGCCTTCTGTAGCCACGATAACCTTACCGTTCGAAACAGCCGGGGTTGCCGAGATAGATTCTCCCAAATCAAAAACGATGCTATCCGACGGATCATCGGTATTTACGGCATACACCTTGCCATCAAGACAGGGAGCATATAAAACACCTTCTAATATAACAGGAGTCGCCCAGAACCATTCTTCAGGGCCAGAACTGTTCTGGTCTTCCGTCGGGAATTGCCATTTCAGAGCGCCGGTTGCCTCGTCCAGAGCATATATAGAACGGTCGAACGATGCAATATAAACAGCCCCGTCATAAACTACAGGCGCGGCTACGATAGCCCCCCCAGTTTCATAAGACCACTTCTCTTCGCCGGTCTCCGCATCTATGGCATAAACCTTTTTATCGAATGAACCTGCAAATACCACCCCATTTGAAACGGCTGGAGTTGACCACATTTTTTCGCCTGTTTGGAATTTCCACAATCTGCTGAGAGTAGCTGCATCCAGAGCATACAGACATCCGTTAGACGAAGTTACATATAACTTGCCGTCGTCAATCACAGGGCTTCCGACGATAGAAGCAACATCATCTTCATCAAGCGTAACATTGCTTGAAAGACGTGTAGCAGTATCAAATACATATAACTTGCCATTATAACCAGCGATATAAATATTCCCGCCAGATACGACTATATCCCCATAGACCCATACTGCAGTTGCGGCAGCACACCCTAATCCACCACTAGAAGCAGTGTCGTCCACAGGGAGATCCCATAATGAATTGCCACTGGCTGAGGTAAGCGCGTTAAGTTGCCCGCTGCCGGAAACGGTATACAAATTATCCCCCGCAACAGCAACTCCTGCCCAGCCCGCAGATACAGCCGCAGAACTACAACCGGCGAGGGACATAAGGAACACTGACGTAACCAGTGTTATTGCCAGAATAACAGCTAATATTTTATTCTTCAAAGTTAATCCCCTATCAGACTTTCTTAAGTGGGTTTGTCAGGCACAGGGTCATAACCCCCCTCATGCCAGGGATGGCAACGCGCTATGCGCCGCGCCCCCATCCAGATACCTTCAAAAAGGCCGAATTTGACAATAGCCTCATAGGTATATTGTGAACATGTAGGCAAATACCGGCAGGAAGACGGTACAATTCGAGACAGTGTCCGCTGATAAAGCCTAATCGTTAGCAACGCAATTTTCTTTATCATCTTTCACCAACAATCCTGCGTAAGACAAACTGATTATGACATCCGTTCTAAGCGTTCCAAAATCGACAAGCGCTGCTTTTGGTCTGGCGCTGAACACAACATCCATTCCGGGCTTCAAAGGCAGAAGACGGACAATTTCTCTCAGGCGTCTTTTAACACGGTTTCTAATCACAGCCTTGCCAACTCGCTTGCTCACTATAAAACCGTATCTCGCTACAGGCAGGCTATTAACACAATTTTTAATTCCTATCAGGCCTCTGCCTGTCCATTTACCCTGCCTGTGTATCCGGGTAAAATCCTCTGCTTTGGTAATATAACATTCCCCTCTCATACACCCACCCTGCACCGGCTCGGTTCTGAAAAGTTAAAAGCGTTCAGAGGAATAAGGATATTGTAGGAACTAAACGACAGTGAGACGCTGACGCCCTTTAAGTCTGCGCGATTTAAGCACGCCGATGCCGCCCCGCGAACTCATGCGGCTAAGAAAACCATGTTCACGCTTCCGCGGAATTTTTTTAGGTTGATAAGTCCTTTTAGGCACTTTAACTCCTCAATAAAGACCTTGCTCGGTCCCAGTATTTCTATCTCTAAGCTGACGCTTCTGTCTCAACAGAAGTGATTTCCGGAGCACTTTCTACTGCTGGCTTCGCCTCGACTGCTGCCTTGCTCTCAACAGGGTTGAGGTTGAGAGGGGGAACAATACCCTGCAGATGTATATGCGCAGGGACAAACGGCAACAACGCAACATGGCGGGCTTGTTTTATGGCTAAGGCCAACGCATGCTGATGGCAGTTACATGTGCCGGTGCGGCGACGCGGCTCTATCTTGCCACGGTCAGAAATGAAGCGGCTAAGCATAGCCGTATCTTTATAATCGATAACTTTTGATCTGCTGGCGCAGAAAGAACACACCTTGCGCTTGGGAGCGAATCTACCCCCAGACCATTTGCCCGATGTACGTCTTCCCGCAGGCCTGGCATTTGTTTTAGTCTCAACCACGATATATATCTCCTAATCTATATAGTTGTAAATCAATTTTCAAATCTTTAACTGAAAGGCAGATCCTGTGCATCGACTTCGTCGGATTCGCCTTCCTCTGGTTTCTCATCTGAAACCGTCCCCGCCCCCTGTCGATCCAGGAAAGTAACACGGCTGGCAATAACCTCAGTACGGAAATGCTTCTGTCCATCCGTACCTTCCCAACTGCGATTGCGCAAACGCCCCTCAACATATACCAGTTTGCCCTTATTGAGAAACTGGTTGCATTGTTCAGCCAATTTATTCCAGGCTACAACAGTGAACCAGTCTGTTTCCTGCTTTTTCTCACCCTCGGGCGTACTGAAAACACGATTGGTAGCTATGCGAAAAGAAGTTACCGGATTGCCACTGGGAGTAAACCGCATTTCCGGATCGTTTCCCACATTGCCAATAAGCATCACTTTGTTCAAGCTCACCATCGGCCATGCCCTCCCGCTTTTAGTCCAGGTTCTTCAACAGATAGCGGATAATCTCCTCAGAGATGTTCAACCTGTTCTCTAGTTCCGGGCTGGATATGCTCTTAAGCTTAAAATAAAGCAGCATATAATGTCCTTCGCTGAAGTGCTTAATAGGATAGGCCAGCTTCCGCTTCCCTAATGGCTTGACTTCGGCAGGACTGCCACCCAGACCAGTTATAAACTGGCTGATGCCATCTATTGTGGTTTTCAGTTTTTCTTCTGTCCATTCAGGGTTGATGACCAGCATGAGTTCATAATTCCGCTGACCATCGGCGCTGCTGGCGGCACCGGCAGGCTTGGATACTTTAGTTATTTTTGTTACCACGCGTTCTCCTAAAGCAAACGAAATTTTGATTATTATACCATAATAAGAACAAAGAGCAAATTGTTGACACTTAAGCCCCTGCTTTGATAGACTTAAATGCTCTGAAGCGGCCC
>CAYRSY010000136.1:2004-3717 GCA_964427105.1 uncultured Dehalococcoidales bacterium | reverse complement strand
AGCATGATGTTCATGTTCTGGACGGCCTGTCCCGCCGCGCCCTTCACCAGATTATCTATGGCGCTGATGATTATAACGCGTCCGCTTCTTAGATCGATCGTTGGGTAGATAAAGCACATGTTGGAACCCCATGTGTGCTTGGTATGCGGCGGATCGGCGGGAACACTCACGAAGGGCGCATCGTCGTAAAAATCTTGATAAAGCATTCTCAGTTCGTTGATGCTGCTTTTGCTGGCTTCCAGCCTGCCGGATAGCGGCGCATACACAGTGGTAAGAATGCCGCGCGTCATGGGCACGAGGTGAGGCACGAAGGTCAGCACCGGTTTAGCCTCGTGCATAAATCGCGCCAGTTCCTGCTCGATTTCCGGCAGATGGCGATGTCCTTCAATAGCATAGGCTGATGTATCGTCTGTAGCCTCGCAGTAATGTGATGCCATACTTAATGAACGCCCTGCTCCCGAAACGCCTGACTTGCTGTCTATAATTACGTGGCTGCCGATTAACCCCGCCTTCATGACGGGGGCCAACCCAAGTATGGCGCTGGTGGGATAACAGCCCGGATTTGCCACCAGACGGGCTCTGGCGATGTCCTTGCGGTATAGCTCGGGCAAGCCGTAGACTGCTTCGCTCAGCAGCGAAGGTTCGGGATGGCTGAAGCCGTACCACTCCGGGTACAGCGCGCTGTCCTTAAGCCGGAAATCGGCGCTGATATCCACTACTCTGGCTCCGCTTTCGATGAGTTTTGCCACGACCGGGGCGCTCTCTTTATGCGGCAGGGCGGAAAAGGCGAAATCCACCTTGTCTAACTCGGACGTGACAGCAAGGTTGAGATGGGAAAGATGAGGGAATACGCTTCCCAGTTTTCTGCCCGCAGCGCTGCGTCCGCTTACAGAGACAAGCTCTACCTCGGGATGGCGGCTTAAAAGGCGCGCCAGCTCCACGCCGGCATATCCCGTTACGTTAACAATCCCGACCCGCGTTTTTGTTTTATTTTTCGAGATTACAGCTTTCACAGATACCCTCCAGAGCGCGCATTTCCTCACGCGTTCCCATAGCTATCAGGCTGTCCCCTGCCTGTATTTTTTCATTATCGGACGGATTGGTTATCATTTTCCTGTTATTTCTGTTTATCGCCAGCACCACTGCCTTGCTTTCCTTCCTGGCATTTCCCAACGTTTTTTCAGCCAGCAGCGAGCCTTTGCCTACTATCAGGTTTTCCAGATACATATCGTGGCCCTTGAATGAAACAATGTCTATGAAATCAGCGACTTCCGGCTGAAGCGCCAGCATGGCCATGCGCCGCGCCCCTATGGAATAGGGAGAGACAATGCGGTCGGCCCCTGCCCTCTTGAGTTTGCCTTCGGCTTCATGTGAAGAAATGCGCGCTTCTATAAAAAGATCCGGCTTTATCTGGCGGGCGGAAAGGGTGACATAGGTGCTGTCGGCATCGTTGCCTATGGCCACTATAAGCCCCCGGGCGCGCTCTATGCCTGCTTCTTTCAGCGTGTCGTCGCTGGCGGCGTCCGCCATGATGTACAGGTGGTTGTCCATTTCCGCCTGTGTAATGCCCTCGCGGCTCTTGTCGATAATGACAAAGTCCGCCTTTTCATCTGCCAGTATGCGGGCAATCTCCTGTCCCACACGGCCGTATCCGCACAGTATAAAATGGTTTTTAAGATGCGCAATGCGGTTTTTCATGCTTCTCCTCCATAG
>CAYRSY010000136.1:0-1904 GCA_964427105.1 uncultured Dehalococcoidales bacterium | reverse complement strand
AGTTTTTTAGAAACAGACATCGCTTTTTCCTGTAATTGTCCTATTTTAGCATATATATTTGCGCAAGGGTTGCTGTTATGTTGTCTGGCGGGATGAGTGTCCGGTTATGGAGGGGGATAAGCAATCTCTGGAGACAGGGTTTATACTGTAATCTCGTTTCCCTCGCGTCCCAGCGAAATATCGCAGTCCAGAGCAAGTGCCACTTCTGCTAGCTCTTCTTCAATCTCAGCCTCAAGCGGCGGATTCATGTGAACTGTAATTACCTTCGGCAGATAGCCTTTCAGATCTTTGAACACCGCGAGTTCTTCTTTCAGCAGCAGGGGGGTGAGGTGCTTCGATTCACGCCCGAAATCTGAGAATCTGCTAGATGCGGTTACTTCGATTATGAGCAGATCGGGGGATACCTTACTCCAGCAATCCGAAAGTCCGGGGCCGGTGTCTCCCGTGTAGAAGAAGCTCCTGCCGCCGGATTTTACGAGATAGCCCTGAGACGGCACGGCGTGATTGACGGGGATTGGAGTTATCTCGTAGTCTCCGATTTGAAAAGGTGTATAAGGCTCCGCGATCTGAAAATCCAGCACGGGCCGCTCGAAGAAGCGCGAATACACCTGCCCGTTGAGGATATGCTCGGCCAGCGTATCCCTCACCGCCTGCGAACCACAGGCATGCACCACTCCGTTGTTGAGGTAGCAGTTCATGCACAGCATAGGCAGGTCGCGGATATGGTCGTAATGGGCGTGGGTAAATACAACTCCCTTGAGATCAAGCTGCTGCCTGAGCGAAAGTTTAGCTGTCAGGCTTCCGGCATCGAAGGCGATAATTTCATCCAGCAGCAGGCACATCAATCCGGTAGAGTCTGTTTCTGTATTATGCGCGCCCAGAAAACGTATCTTCATCCCGCTCCTTTTACAGTAAATACTAAATACTAATATCTAAATCCCAAATAAAGCCAAATGACCAAATCAAAAATACAAAACGCTTGGGCTCCCAGCGCTTGAACATCAGTGCCTGTTATTTAATATCTTGATCTTCCCCGCTCAATCACAAGCGAAGAGTGCTCTAAAAAGAAAAAGGATTGAAGTTGGTTTTATCATCATATGTATCAATATTTTCCTTGCGCTTGAGGTAGTTCACCGCCCTGTAGGTCAGCGGGGTCGCCAGCACCTCAATAAGAACCTTGGCGCTCCAGTGGTACAGGATAAGCATTAAGGAAAAAGAGGGCGTGCCGATAAAGGCGATGATGATAAAAACCACCGTATCCAGCCCCTCCCCCACGATAGTCGAAGCGATGGTGCGCATCCATAGTCTGCGTCCCCGCGTAGCCAGCTTCATGCGCGACATGATCATTGAGTTGGAGAACGCTCCCAGCAGATAACCGGAAAATGAAGCCAGCAGCAGGCGCGGCGTGTAGCCCAGTATGGTTTTATAGGCGGCCTGCCCTTCCCAGAAAGGGGCGGGGGGGAGATGCTCTCCCATCCATGCGAACATCACGAACAGGAAGTTGCATAAAAACCCAAGCCATATTATGCGCCGCGACCAGCGGTAGCCATAAACTTCGGTGAGTATGTCGCCGAAGATGTAGCTCAGAGGGAAGACGACTATGGCGGCGGGCAGCGTTACCTGCCCGAAGCTTATAATTTTTACCCCAATGATGTTGGCGGTTATGAAGCAGGTTATGGATATGGCGGCGATAACAAGAAGGCGGTTGGTGCTTTTCATTTCTTTCATCCAGCGGTATTTTATAGCATTATTCTACCTTAACCGGATGGTTGAAATGAAATCGAGGTTGACACAGCAGCAGCTGCAACTATAAAATGTTCTATTGCGTGGCGACGTAGCTCAGTGGTAGAGCAGGGGACTCATAAGCCCTTGGTCGGTAGTTCAAATCTACCCGTCGCCACCAT
>CAYRSY010000135.1:0-3729 GCA_964427105.1 uncultured Dehalococcoidales bacterium | reverse complement strand
GCCATCTTGAAGATATGAAACTACTGCCTGTGCTGACCAAAGAAGAGGTAAGGCAAAATTTCCCCGGAGATATTGTCAGACGGGGCACTAATATAGATAAATGCCACCGCGAGTCCACCTCAGGTTCCACCGGGCAGCCTCTCTCTTTTATAATCTCGCCTTCCGGCTACGCCTATTATCTGGCCGAAAGCGCACGCATCTATTCCATGATAGGTTACCGCCCCTGGCATCGTTCCTGCTACCTGCGCAGTAAACCATTGAACCTGACGAAGATTTCAGCCAGCAGACAAACCTTTATTTCTACCTCTCTGCCTGTATCGGAACAAATCGCGCAACTCATAAAACACAAACCCTACCTTATCGATGCTCATCCCAACACTTTGTTGGATATCGCCAGCCACATAAGTAAAGAGGAGTTGCGATGTATCAAACCCGGGGTCATCACGGTTAATTCCGAGATGTCCAGTGTTGAAGAACGGAATTATATTTCAAGTGTGTTCAATTGCCCTGTTTATGACGAATACGGAAGCTATGAGTTCTGGAGTATCGCTACACAGTGCAAAAAGCACAGATATCACATTTCAAACGATAGCATCTGGATGGAATTTCTGGATAGCCAGGGACAGGATGTAAAACCGTATGAGACAGGAAATATTGCTATCACTTCTACACGCTCGAAAGCTATGCCATTTATCCGGTACTTAATAGGCGACACGGGGCGTCCCTCTGATGAAATTTGCTGCTGTGGCTACAACTCTCCGCTGCTTCATTCTTTCGAAGGAAGATCAGATGACTGGCTGATACTTCCTTCCGGCAAGGTTATCGCACCCTCTAAAGTCCTGGGGCTATGCGGTATGACCGTCAGAGAATATCCCATGCTTTTCGATCATTACAAGGTTGTCCAGAAACAACGCGAGCTTTTAGTCTTGCAGTATTCCAGGGGACAGGAATTCGATGCCGAAATACTGACTAATCTTCTCATAAACATGAGAGCGCTTTTTGATGAACCAGTAAATGTATCGTCCGAGGAAAAACCACCGCAACGAGAGGAAAAGCGCCAGATATTTCAATCATTAGTCAAACATGATAATCCCTTCCAGAAATCTTAAAACGTTTTTCTTTGAGCGGCCTTCTTTTCTATGCTAGAATTACCCTTGCCGCAAATATAAGAACAAAGCTAAAATGATTTGCTAATAATTTGTTTGTAATAAAAACTTTTGATGAAGAAATACCTATAATGTCGGAATGTGAAAAACTGAGAATAGAAAATTACCAGCTCCGCCGCCTACAGCATCTGGTGCGCTATGCTTACGATAACGTGCCGCTTTACCGCTGCAAATACGATGCCGCGGGGGTGAATCCGCGGGACATCAAAACGCTGGAAGATTTTAAAGCACTGCCTATCCTCACCAAAGAGGAGTTGCAGGCCAGTTTTCCTGACAAGATTCTTTCCAGACGTGTGAACCCTAAAAGCTGCTATGTGGTGTCAACTTCAGGGCACAGCGGCTCGCCGGTAAAACTCTACCGCAGAACAAGCGAATTGCAGATAATTCCATTCGGTTATTTTATGCTTTATCCATGGTTTCCCCTGATGGTAAGACACGTTACAGGTGTAAAAACAGGCGGCCGCGTCAGTGTCATTATTCCCCAAGATGAGGCCTATGACCTCTATCAGGCAGTCAAAGCATTTGAAAAAATTCCTCCGTTCATGCGGCGCAACCTGCAATATATCGCCACGGAAAGCGATACGGCAGAGCAGTATGAGGCATTAAGCCGGCATAAACCAGGCATTATCGCATCCGATCTCAGCGCGTTAAAAAATATTGTAGCCTTCGCATCTGCCAGAAACTTACCCGTTCCCGCCGCCAAATTGCTTTTTGTGGGCAGCGAACTAATCGACAGGCATTCCAGAAAACTGCTTCAGGATTCTTTTAAAGCTAAACTTATTGAACATTACGGCTCGGAAGAAGCCGGAACCATCGCCTTCGAATGCCCGAACGGTGGGGGGTTGCACATCCTCTGGCGTATCAATTTTGTGGAAATACTGGAGGAAGGGAAAGATGTTCCAGCAGGCATACCCGGTCAAATGGTGGTAACCAACCTGCTCAATACCGCCACCCCTATCATCCGCTACGCAGGCATGGGGGATACGGCTACCATAGCACCCGGCCTGTGTTCATGCAAAGCTCATAGCCCTTTGCTGAAGATGGTCGACGGGCGCATTGTTAATTCCTTCATTCTTCCGGACGGACGCATAGTGCACCCCTTTAGATTAACCATTCCTATGGAACACATTCCCGGCATATGGCGGTACCAGATAAGGCAGGAGAGGGCGGATTTCGTCCGCGTTCTGCTGGTAGCCGAAGACCGGCACACTGGCAGTTCAGAAGCCCCTGAAAACAAAGAGTTATTCAGCCGCATAATTTCCGGACTGGGAGAAATACTGGGCAATGGCATAAAAATAGAGGTGACGCTGGTGGACGATATGCCGCAGCCGGTTGGTTCACGCCACAAGCTTCAGCCTGTAATATCACTGGTCAACCACCAGCCCGACAGTTAAAGTGTTGGCTTAGATATTGTTAGGCTCTTTTTTGAAACCCGTTTAATGCTGCCGTCTTCCTGCAAAGAACACAGGATAATCCCATCCACACTTTTCGGCCAAAAATGGCACTGAATATCATCCAGTATCCGCTGGCAATTTTCATAAGACTCATTGATCATCACGGCATATTCTGCGCCTTTTTCTGTAACAACGAACGGCTTGCGCTGTAGAAAGGCTTTTACCGCCGGAGTGTTTTCCATAGCCCTGATATAGAAACCGGAGCGGAATTCTTGCGTTATGTTATATCCCCATTTCCTCTTGTAGCACAGCACTCCGTCATCGAGGAAAGGGCGCGAGAATCCGAGATTCAACCAGCGGCAACCGGCAGCATGCAAAAATTTCGCTGTGTAATAGTAATTGGCGACCAGCGCTCCGGCTTGTACATATTTTCTGTCGCCGTCCTTTATTCCCATCAAATGCAGCCGCCCTTTTTCCCCGCTGCATGAAACCATAGCTCCGCCAATAGGAAGGCCGTCTTTTTCAATCATTACTAAAAAGCATTTTTTAAAAGTCCGTCTCACCTCTTCATAAGAAGGAATGAAAGCAGCCTGATCATAACGCTTTTCAATATGGGGCTTGTACATTTCGTAGTAGAATTGGGCAAATTTCGACAGATCGCGTGTTACCTGAAAGGTAAGTTTGTTCTGTCTTATGCGCCGGCGATCTGCTTCCAGACTGCGCTGACGCAGCAGTACGCTTAAATCACCCGGCAGAACGAAGCCGCCTCCGATCCAGGCGGGTATATAAAGAAAACCTTTGCGCAGAAAAAATCCCCTTATGGCTCCCAATCCCTCAATAACAACCAGGGAGCAATCCAGATGGTTTCGTCCAGGCATGTTTGCAGGCGGCCAGAATTTTCCTGCGCCCAGGTATTGCTTGGAATAGTTGTCGCCGAATATCTGCTCCGCGAAATAACGCATGTTCTGGGGTAATCCGGTATAAAAAACGGTCAGTTTCTCGCGGCTTTGCAGCTCTTCGCCGCTAAGAAGCCATTTTTCTGTTTTCATCCATCGGATATTTTTTCTGATAGTTGTTATCCGGGATTTGAGGATTTGATAATAACCTATTTTTTCAGATGAAATTGGGGTAGGCATATGTTATTCTCCAGTTGGCGCTATCGTATATGT
>CAYRSY010000134.1:0-3770 GCA_964427105.1 uncultured Dehalococcoidales bacterium | reverse complement strand
GTGGCGGGGTGGAAGGAAATAGAGTACGAGGTAATGCGTGATGCCGCCGATACCTGCATCACCGTGTGCAACATGGAAAACTTCGACCCTGTCGGTATCCATACCGGCGACAGTATCGTTGTTGCGCCTTCACAGACGCTTACCAACAAGGAATACCAGATGTTGCGCACGGCCTCGCTCAAGATAATCCGCGCCCTTAAAATCGAGGGGGGCTGCAATATACAATTTGCGCTCAATCCCGCCAGCGACGAATACATAGTAATCGAGGTCAATCCCCGCGTCAGCCGCTCGTCGGCTCTGGCAAGCAAGGCGACAGGCTATCCCATTGCAAGAGTCGCCTCAAAGATTGCAGTTGGCAAACGTCTGGACGAGATTACCAACGCTGTTACAGGGAAGACACTGGCCTCTTTCGAGCCGGCGCTGGATTATATCGTGGTAAAGATACCGCGCTGGCCGTTCGACAAGTTCGCTTCCGGCGACAGGCTGCTGGGAACGCAGATGAAGGCTACCGGCGAAGTGATGGCTATAGACCGCACTTTCGAGGCGGCGCTGCAAAAGGCGGTGCGCTCGCTGGAGTTCGGCAAGAAAACGCTGCTGTGGGAAGACCCAAAATGGGAAAAGGAAGATCCCGCTACCTATCCCATGGAGCCAACAGACCTGCGGCTGTGGGTCATTATGGCGGCGTTGAGACGCGGCGTAGCCCCGGAGGCCATCGCCGAAAAAACAAAAATTGACCTGTGGTTTCTCGATAAAATGCGCGGCATTGTTGAAATGGAAAAGAGACTGCTTTCGCAGACGCTCGAACCGGAGCTCATGCTGGCAGCCAAGCGTATGGGATTCAGCGACGTTATGATAGGTACGCTGGCTGACAGATTGCCGGAGCAGGTGCGCCAGATGCGCCATGAATGGGGAATTAAGCCTGTATATAAGATGGTGGATACATGTGCCGCCGAATTCGATGCCGCTACCCCTTATTTTTACAGTACCTATGAACTGGAAAATGAGGCTGTTCCAGACCCCGTGAAAAAGGCGCTTGTCATTGGGAGCGGGCCTATACGCATTGCACAGGGAATTGAATTCGATTACTGTTCTGTCCATTCGTCATGGGCATTGCAGAAAGCAGGCTATCAGAGCATTATGGCTAACTCCAACCCGGAAACGGTATCCACCGATTTTGATACATCCGACAGGCTTTACTTCGAGCCGCTTGATCAGGAAAGCATAAGGGATATTCTTGAAAACGAGGGCAGTGGCGAGGATTGTTCAGAACCGCCTTCTATCGTGCAATTCGGCGGTCAGACGGCTATCAACCTGGCGGAGCCGCTGTCGCGTGCGGGGTTGCCGATTATCGGCTCCGGTTCGGGAACTATAGACCAGACGGAAGACAGAGGCCGCTTCGAAGCGTTTCTGTCCGGCCTCGGAATACCGCAGGCTCCCGGCACCGCTGTATCTAATATTGATGAGGCCTTGAAAGTGACAGAACTTATAGGTTATCCGGTGGTGGTGCGTCCCAGCTATGTGCTTGGCGGGCGCGCCATGGAGATAGTGCATGACGCATCGGAGCTTTCGCGCTATATGCAGGCCGCGGCAGAACTGGACACGGGGCACCGCATACTTATCGACAAGTATCTTGAAGGAAAAGAGTGCGAGATAGATGCCGTGACTGACGGCGAAACACTGTTTATACCCGGGATAATGGAGCATATAGAACGCGCCGGAGTTCATTCCGGCGACAGCATGGCGGTTTATCCGGCAATTGGATTAACTGAAAACGAAGTGTCCACTATCGTGGATTATTCGGTGCGCATGGGGTTGGGGCTGGGTGTAAAAGGGCTGATGAACGTGCAGTTTGTGATAATGCGTGACAGAGAAGAATCGAAGATTTATGTGCTTGAGGTGAACCAGAGAGCCTCACGCACTATCCCTTTCATATCCAAAGTAACCGGCGTGCCTATGGTGGACCTGGCGACCAATGTTATGCTCGGCGTCAGCCTGAAGGAACAGGGATATGAAACTGGTTTATATCCCAACCGTAAGCTGGTAGCAATAAAGGCGCCTGTATTCTCCATGTCCAAACTGACCGGTGTTGATACCTATCTGGGGCCTGAAATGAAATCTACCGGCGAAGTTATGGGGATAGACCACAGTTTCGAAGCCGCTCTGGGGAAGGCTTTGATGGCTGCCGGAATGATGTTGCCGCACAAGGGTAAGTTGCTCCTGAGCATTGCCGACCGCGACAAGGCTGAGGCCTTGCCCATCATACACAATTTGTACTCGAAAGGTTATAGTTTCTTTGCTACAGAAGGAACTGCTGCTATGATAGAGGCGGCGGGAATGCCGGTGAAAGTTATTACCAAAAAATTGTCCGAGGGGCATCCAAATGTGGTGGACGTGATACGCGACGGCACGGTGGACGGCGTGGTAAATACGGTGACCGGCGGGCGCGTCTCGCTGCGGGATGGCTTCGAAATCCGGCGCATGTCGGCAGAAAAACGCGTTCCATGTTTTACCTCGCTGGATACGGCAGGAGCGCTGGCGAAAACGCTTGCAGACGGCAGCCAGATATTCAGCATAAAACCGTTGTCAGCCTATCGGGGTGAGGAATAAAAAACAGGGTAGAATTATGTCAAATATGTCAAAAACAGGCAATACGCCGCAACAGACGCAGGTACAGGTAATATCGAGTACGGCTGTGACAGCGGGCGTGCATCTGCTTGAGATTGAAGCCTCTTCTGTTGCCGCAATTGCGCGTCCAGGCCAGTTTGCCATGTTGAAATGCGGAAACGGGGCTTTTTTGCGCCGTCCCTTGAGCATTCACCGCGTAAATCGCGACAAAACGAGATTATCCTTTCTATTTGCTGTGGTAGGCAAAGGCACCGACTGGCTGTCTCAAAACAAAGCGGGCGATATTATAGATGTACTTGGTCCCTTGGGAAATGGTTTCAGCCTGTCGCTGTCGTCAAGCGAAATATTATTGCTGGCAGGAGGGCTGGGGCTGGCTCCTCTTGTCTTTATGGCGGAAGAAGCTCTTTCCAGAGACATCCGCGTCAACCTGGCATATGGTACGGCTACCGACCAGCGATACGGCAAAGAGATGTTGCCTGAAGGTATCAATCTGGTTGAATATACCGACGACGGCAGTTGCGGGCGGCACGGGTTTGTAATTGAGTGCCTGCCTGATTTTATGCAGGCGGTTGACCAGATATTCGCCTGCGGGCCGCTGCCCATGCTCAAGGCTTTGTCCAGACAGCAGAATCTGACGGGAAAGAATGTACAGGTGTCGCTGGAAACGCGCATGGCCTGCGGCGTAGGTGTTTGCTATGGCTGCACAATCAAAACCCTTTCAGGGTTGAAACAGGTATGCCATGATGGGCCTGTATTTGCGATGGATGATGTGGTCTGGGAGGATATGGCGGGGATATAAGGGACGTAATACTCTCACCCTGAACGAAGTGAAGGGTCTGGCTGGAAATTACTCTATGTACGAAGGGCGGCATTATATTTATTTCGTTACTAACCGTGATAATGCCGTGCATTTCTGAGAAGCTATAAGATGGTTGTCATTCTGGAGGAGTCCGAAGGACGACGAAGAATCCGGGGTGGAGGAACTAATCTCCTCCCTCCAGATGCTTCAACCCGCCTGCGGCGGACTTCCAGCATGACAACGTGTGAACGATATAGATAAACATCTCTGTGCTCAGAATGAGATTATGAATCTACTTCCCCTGTATCAATGAAAAGAACTCAGCTCTGGCAGCAGCCTGCTTGCG
>CAYRSY010000133.1:0-3778 GCA_964427105.1 uncultured Dehalococcoidales bacterium | reverse complement strand
AAAACACTTTCCTGGAGAGACAAAAATGTATAACAAACCTCAATCCGTCAGTTACCTGAACTTCAAAGGGCTCGACATCCCGCGCCTTACACGCGGAATTGCCGGCGATTCCACCGAAATAATCGGGAACACACCGATGGTACGGCTCAATCACATCACGCAGGGAGCAGTCGCCGACGTTGTGGTGAAACTGGAATCTTTCAACCCGCTTTCAAGCGCCAAAGACCGTATCGGCGTATCCATGATTATGACCGCCGAGGAACAGGGATTGATAAAAAAGGATACGGTAATCGTGGAGCCCACCAGCGGCAACACCGGCATAGCGCTGGCCTTCGTATGCGCCGCCAGAGGCTACAAGCTAGTCCTGACCATGCCGGAAACGATGTCCGTGGAAAGACGCCAGTTACTGGGCATTCTGGGCGCCGAAGTATTGCTCACACCGGGGAAAGAAGGCATGGCGGGCGCAGTGAGGAAAGCCGAGCAACTGGTGGCGGAAAACGCCAGTTACTTTATGCCGCAGCAGTTTAATAACCCGGCCAATCCGGAGATACACCGCCTGACCACCGCCGAAGAAATCTGGCGCGACAGCGAAGGCAGGGTGGATTTCGTGGTGGCGGGGGTGGGCAGCGGCGGCACCATAACAGGGGTCGCGCAGGGACTGAAAGCGAAGAAGCCCTCCCTGAAAGCGATAGCGGTAGAACCTGACACATCTGCCGTTCTTTCCGGCGGCAAGCCGGGGCCACATAAAATACAGGGCATCGGAGCCGGATTCATACCTTCCGTTTTAAAACTCGACCTGATTGACGAAATAATCAGGGTCACGAATGAGGATGCCGGAAATACAGCCCGCAGACTGGCAAGCGAAGAGGGGATACTGGCCGGCATTTCATCGGGAGCGGCGACGTGGGCGGCGCTCGAACTGGCAAAAAGGCCGGAAAACAGGGGTAAACTGATAGTCGCCATACTGCCCGACACGGGAGAGAGATACCTTTCATCATGGCTCTTCCAGGAGCAAAACCCACGCTAATCTGAGGGTTTATTACATCCCTTGCCAGCACATGGTTCTTTCACAATCGTGCGCCGTTTCAGTGCCATTGCAGAGCCAATCGAGGCTTCCTTACAGCTTTAATTTGACATGCTTTTCTATGGCATATATAATTTTCGCAACTGAATAAGTAAAAGCTGGGAACGAGACGAGTAAGCCGCCAGCGAAGCTCAGAGAGCCGGATAAGGTGTGAGCCGGTGCTTTTGCGAATGGCTGAATGGACTCGGAAGCTGCTGGCCGAAAGTGAAAACGATTAGGTTTTGCCGGAAGGGACTCCGTTAACAAAGTCCAGGGTATCGCCCGCATAATACGGGCCGTACCTGAAAAGAGATAGTTCGATTGCATCGGACTAATTAGGGTGGTACCGCGAAGGATAAATCCTCTCGCCCCTTTCGGGCGAGAGGATTTTGTATTTTCTGCGGGAGAAAAAAGATGTATCACCCTACGTTGGAAGAGGCTAAAGAACTTAAAAGCAGCGGCAACCTGCTGCCGGTCTATCGCGAGATAAGCGCCGACCTGGAGACGCCGGTTTCGGCTTTCCTGAAGATTAACCGCGGCGGCTATTCCTTCCTGCTGGAGAGCGTCGAAGGCGGGGAGCGCATGGCGCGCTTCAGCCTTATCGGCACAGAACCGTATAAAGTTATCAGTACAAAAACAGGGGATGCCGATGACCCCCTGTCTCTCATATCCGCCGAAATGTCCCGCTACAATATTGTCCCTATAGAGGGCCTGCCGCGTTTCTGCGGAGGGGCCGTCGGGTACCTGTCATATGAAACCATAGCCAGGTTCGAAAACCTGCCGTCTCCCGAAAAGGATCCCCTCGGACTGCCCGAATCCCTGTTCATGTTCGCGGACACGCTGCTTATCTTCGACCATATCACACACAAGATAAAGGTCTTGAGCCATGTTCACCTGGACGGCGATCTGGAAACAGCCTACCGTCAGGCAACAGGCAAGATAGACGCACTGGTCGAACGCCTGAAGCAGCCGTTACCCGCAGAACAGTCCGTTAAAACAGCCCCTGCGAATATTCACGCGCACCCGCCGACATCCAATTTTCCCAAAGAGGAATTCGAGGCTGCCGTCGGCAAGATTAAACACTACATAAGCGACGGAGAAGCCATACAGGTAGTGCTATCCCGGCGCATGTCACAGCCTACCGGCGCCAGCCCGTTCGCCATTTACCGCGCACTGCGCAGCATCAATCCGTCGCCGTACATGTTTTTCCTCGACTGCAAAGATTTCCATATCATCGGGGCTTCGCCGGAGATACTGGTGCGGGTAGAGGACGGCATGGTAATGACACGTCCGCTGGCAGGCACCAGGCCGCGCGGAAACACTCCGGCGGAAGACCTCGCTCTCGAACAGGAATTACGCCATGACGAAAAAGAGAAAGCCGAGCATATCATGCTGGTTGACCTGGGGCGCAACGACATCGGTCGGGTAAGCCAGCCGGGAAGCGTCAGGGCAAGCGACCTGATGCAGGTGGAACGCTATTCCCATGTTATGCATCTGGTCACGCACGTGCAGGGAAAATTGAGGGAAGACTTGACGGCTTTCGATGCCCTGCGCGCCTGTTTTCCAGCAGGCACGGTATCGGGTGCGCCCAAGATACGCGCCATGCAGATAATCGCCGAACTGGAGCCCGAAAAGCGCGGCCCCTATGCCGGAGCTGCCGGTTACTTCTCATTTTCCGGCAATATGGACATGGCCATCGCCATAAGGACGATGGTGATGGCAAAAGGCATAGCTTACACCCAGGCCGGATGCGGGATCGTGTACGACAGCGTACCGGAGCGCGAATATCAGGAAACGCTTAACAAGGCTCAGGCGCTGCTCAAAGCGGTAAAACAGGCGGAGGCCGCGGCCTAGCCCGTCAGGAGAAAATATATGTTGCTAATTATAGATAATTACGACAGCTTTACCTACAACCTGTTCCAGTACTTTGCCGAACTGGGGCAGCAGGTAGAGGTAATCCGCAATGACAAAACCACCCCGGCGGAAATCGAGAAGCTCAGACCGGAACGCATAGTTATCTCGCCGGGACCGTCGAACCCGGAACAGGCGGGCATCTCCAACGACGTTATACGGTATTTCGCGCCGAAGCTGCCCATACTCGGCGTATGCCTGGGACACCAGTGCATCGGCTACAGCTACGGGGCCAAAGTGGTTAAAGCCAGTACCATCATGCACGGCAAAACCTCTCAAATTAAGCATACGGGGCAGGGAGTCTTTGCCGGACTGCCCAATCCTTTCCCGGCGATACGATATCATTCGCTGGCGGTAGAAGAACTGCCCGCATGCCTCGAAGCTACCGCCTGGACGGATGACGGCACCATTATGGGGCTGCGGCACAAGAGTTACACGCTGGAAGGCATTCAGTTCCACCCAGAGTCGTTCATGACGCAGGACGGAAAAGAAATACTGCGTAATTTTCTATCTTACGGAGGCCAAGAAAATGATTAAGGAAGCTATCGCCACGCTGGTACGCGGAAACTCGCTCAGCACGGAAGAAGCCTCTGCCGTGATGCAGGAGATAATGGAAGGGCAGGCTACTCCGTCGCAGCTCAGCGCCTTTTTAACCGCCCTCAGCATCAAGGGCGAAACCATGGACGAGATTACGGGGCTGGCCCGCATCATGCGTGAGAAAGCACTGCGCGTGGATTCAAATGTTGAGATGATAGATATTGTCGGCACAGGCGGAGACAGGGCTGGAACATTCAACATCTCGAC
>CAYRSY010000132.1:0-3833 GCA_964427105.1 uncultured Dehalococcoidales bacterium | reverse complement strand
GCTGGATTCCCGCTCCGATTGTTTCGAGAGCTTCGATTAACCCTCTCAGCGTGCGCGGGAATGACATAAACGCCCAACATGACAAAAACCCCTTGCCAACCGTTAGAACGCCTGTGGTATTATATGTTTCCCTGACAAGCTGAAAGCTGATAACTGATAGCTGATAACTAAAAACTGGGAGAAGAGAGTCGTTCCGCACAGAAAAAAAACGCGCAGTGAAACGACCAACGAATCCGTCAGCGCCCTGAAGAAAGTCCGCCAGAGGCTGACAAGCGTGAGGCTCTCATGAAAATAAAAGCGCCCCATCCCCCGGTGAAACGGAACCGGATTGCCATATATACAAATGCTATTTAATCGTATTCGATGTTCGATTTGACGTTGCCTGCGCCAATCCAGTATACTGTCTTCCTAGCCTCAATCTATCATCAATATCCTCGAGGTTAGCCAGTTTCCCAAACGTATATCAAGATTAAAGGGAGAACTATTTTCTCCCGCAGGTGAGGGAACTATGAAGCTGGCGATAAGCGGTAAAGGCGGAGTAGGCAAAACACTCCTGGCAGCCACGCTGGCGAGGACAATGGCTGACGCTGGCTACTCGGTGACGGCCATAGACGCAGACCCCGATGCCAATCTGGCGCTTTCACTCGGCTTTCCCGACTCCGGCAAGATTGTCCCCATCTCGCAGATGAAAGAACTCATCCAGGAGCGCACAGGCACACAGCCCGGCTCGAATTCCCCTTACTTCAAGATTAACCCGCGCGTGGACGACATCCCCGAAAAGTATTCAGTCAAACACAACGGCGTACGCCTGCTGGTCATGGGTCAACCCAAAGCCGGAGGAGCGGGTTGTTACTGCCCGGAGAATGCCGTGCTGGCAGCCCTTATGGCGCATCTTCTGCTTGCCCCTGACGAAATGGTAATCATGGATATGGCGGCAGGCATCGAGCACCTCAGCCGCGGCACCGCCAGAGCTGTAGATAAGCTTATTATCGTAGTGGAGCCGGGGCGCGCCAGTATCGAAACAGCGAAGAGAATCCGCGCTCTGGCGCAGGATCTGGGAATCTCTTCCATTTCCGTTGTGGGCAACAAGGTGCCGGACGCCACTGGACAGGATTTTATCTCATCCTCCCTGCCCGATATGGATATACTGGGCTTCATTCCATACGATACGGCGGTGGCCCAATCCGATATGCGGAATACTGCCAGACTGGACGCCAGCCCGCAAATAAAACAGGCAATCAAAGAAATTACGGCAAAACTCTTGCATAATGAGACCCCTCAGGTGGCATAATTAAAGAGCGCCTTATTAAATAAAAATAAAGGGAGAAGCACATGGCGAAATTCGACATCACGACCCTCGACCCCACGCAAATGGCCGACTGGCAGATAGCCGAAGAAGCCGAAAAATACATGACGCCGGTGACGGAGTTGGCAGACGAATGGGGAATTCTCAAACAAGAACTGCTGCCATACGGCCATTACATCGGCAAGATTGACTTCCCGTCGCTGCTGAAACGGCTGGAAAACCGCCCCAACGGCAAATATATAGACGTGACCGCCATCACGCCTACCCCCCTTGGCGAAGGTAAAAGCACTACCACCATGGGGCTGGTGCAGGGGTTGGGCAAGCTGGGCAGGAAAGTTTCAGGCGCTATAAGACAGCCATCGGGCGGCCCTACCTTCAATATAAAAGGCAGCGCGGCGGGGGGCGGCCTGTCACAGTGCATTCCGCTTTCTCCCTTCTCGCTGGGGCTTACAGGCGATATAGACAACATCAACAACGCCCACAATCTGGCAATGGTAGCTCTTACTTCAAGGATTCAGCACGAGTTCATCAACACCGACGAATTTTTAGCCAAACGCAATCTGAAAAGGCTGGATATAGACCCGCGCAACGTGCAGATGAGATGGATAATGGATTTCTGCGCGCAATCGCTGCGCGACATAGTTATCGGTCTGGGCGACAAGATGGACGGCTTCATGATGCGAAGCGGATTTGCCATCTCTGTTTCATCCGAGGTTATGGCCATCCTGGCCGTTTTTAAAGACCTTAAGGACATGCGCGAACGCATGGGCAAGATAGTAGTGGCTTACGACAAGCAGGGCAACCCCGTCACCACGCACGATCTTGAAGTGGACGGAGCCATGACTGCCTGGATGGTGCGCGCCGCCAATCCCAATCTTATGCAGTCGGCAGAAGGCCAGCCGGTTCTGGTACATGCAGGGCCTTTCGCCAATATCGCCGTGGGGCAGTCATCCGTCGTAGCCGACCAGGTGGCCCTCAAGCTTTCCGACTATCATGTTACCGAGAGCGGATTCGGCGCAGACATCGGCTTCGAGAAGTTCTGGAATATCAAGAGCCGCGTCAGCGGCCTGGTGCCCAACTGCGCCGTAGTTGTGGCGACAGTGCGCGCCCTCAAGATGCACGGCGGCGGCCCGAAAGTGGTTCCCGGCAAGCCGCTGGATGAAGCCTATACCAAGCCCAACCCCGCGCTGGTGGAAAAGGGTGTAGAAAACCTTATCGCCCATATTGAGACAGTTAAGAAAAGCGGCATCAAGCCGGTGGTATGCATCAACAACTTCCATACCGACAGCCAGGAAGAGATGGATGTCATACGGAGAGAAGTTGAAGCTATCGGCGCAAGAGTTGCCGTCTCTCGTCACTGGCTCAAGGGCGGAGCCGGCGCGGAAGAACTGGCGAACGCCGTCATCGATGCCTGCAACGAGAAGGTTGACTTCAAGTTCCTTTATCCGGATTCCATGCCGCTGCGCCAGCGCATAGAGACCATCGCCAAAGAAGTATATGGAGCAGACGGCGTGAGCTACACTCCCGATGCCCTGGCCAAAGCTGAAAAACTGGAACAGGCTCCCGATGCCGACAGGATGTGCACCTGCATGGTAAAGACACACCTTTCACTCTCGCATAACCCGGCGCTGAAGGGCAGGCCGAAAGGCTGGACGCTGCCTATCCGCGATATACTAACCTATGCCGGAGCTGGATTTGTTGTGCCGGTAGCGGGCGACATCAAGCTCATGCCAGGTACGTCTTCGGATCCTGCATTCAGGCGCGTTGACGTAGATGTGGAAACGGGAAAGATAAAAGGACTATTCTAAATCATAGGGAATACTTTCTTTGAAGACCGGACAGGAAATCAGGTGGTGTTTGAAAGAGCCGAAGGGGAGCGATGAAAAAGCTTATGCCGCTCCTGACAACAGCAAAACCGGCCCATATGGCGGCTCCGGCAAGAGTAGGGACAAGATAGATATTCTTGAATGGTTGCTCTGGGAAGATAAAACCTGAAGGACAGGCTCATTCGGGATGAAACAAGGAATAAAATGAAAGCACAATACAGAATAAGATTCGAGCCCGACAATGTGGAGATTGCCGTGGACGAAGGCGCCAACCTGCTGGAGGCGGCTATCGCCGCCGGCGTGCATATCAACGCCGCCTGCGGCGGGGCGGGCACCTGCGGCACCTGCAACGCATTGGTCAAACAGGGCAAGGTCGAGAGCGTAAAAACAACCAAAATTTCGGAATCCGACTATGGAAAAGGCTTCCGCCAGTCCTGCAAAAGCCGGGTGATGTCGGACCTCATCGTGGAAATACCGGCAGTCTCGCGTCTCGAAACGGCAGTGCTGAATCGCGAAGCATTGAACTCCACTGCACCTGAACTGACTCTGGCTGCAGGCTGGAGGTTCAATCCACCCATCGAAAAACACTATATCGAGCTTGCACCGCCCACCCTCGAAGACAATTCAAGCGACCTTTCGCGCCTGCTGCGCGGCATCGAAAAAAACTGCGGCAAGAATGATATAGAGGTCAACTTCAGCAC
>CAYRSY010000131.1:0-3841 GCA_964427105.1 uncultured Dehalococcoidales bacterium | reverse complement strand
GCCCATTGCGTAGCGCTCTGTTCTCCGAAGTCGTCCAGCACCAGCAGCGGCGTGGTCTTGACGCGCTCGAACATCTGGTCGTAGGTAACCTTGCTGTCTGGCGAGAAGGTGGAGCGCAAATGGTCTAAAAACTCCGGCACTACTATGAACAGGGCGGCCTTTTTGGCCTGATAGCGGAAGTTGACAATGGCAGCAGCAAGGTGTGTTTTGCCGCAGCCGGTTACGCCCTGAAAAACCAGCCAGCCCCCGGGGTCAGTGGCGAATCCCATTGCCAGCCGGTAGGCTCTGTCGAGGTTATCCTGCTGTTCTTGCGGCAGATTGACGCGGCGGTAATCGAAGCTGGCGAAGGTCATGCTTTTTTGCAGTTCCAGCCCCTCCCCCCAGCTGCAATCCAGTTCCCCCGCATCCTCTTCAAGCGAAAATACCTGACATAATCTGGCGTCTTTCAAGCGGCTGCGCAAACGCTCGTCCATCTGGTCGAGAGTTCTTTCCGATGTTATTACGGTGGGCAGCTCGTGATTGAAACGGTGATTTAAAAGCTGGTCGAGTTTTTCCTGCGCCCAGGGCGTGCTTGACTGCATTCCCAGATCGTCCAGTATCAATAGCGGAGCGCTGCGCACCTGCTCGAACATCTGGTCGTAGGTCATGCCGCTCTCGGGGTTGAAGGCTGCCCGCAGGTGATCCAGCAGGTCGGCGGCGGTGATAAAAAAGACAGGCGCATCTGCTTCTATTCTCTGGTTGGCTATAGCGGCTGCCAGGTGGGTTTTGCCGCTGCCTGTTTGCCCTATGAATGCCAGCCATCCCGCCGGCTCTTGCGCGAACTTTTTGGCGGCGTTAAAGGCGGTATTGAATCTCTGCTGGCTGGCGGCGCTGCCGCTCCTGCCCTGCGGCGAGAGCTTGTCGAAGGTAAAGTTCTTTAGCGCTCCCAGATTGGAATACTCTTCCAGCCTCCGGCGGCGTTTTGTGCCCTCATCTCTTTTAGCGCATTTGCAGGGAACGGCATTGCGGTAGTCCGTTTTGCCGTCTGGTAATAAAGGGTGCACGAAGCCGGCCCCGTTGCAGATTGGGCAGATGCCGTTCTTTTCCGTCTTTGATCCCGTCCTAGCGCTGGATGAGGTGACCGTAGGCTCCGCTGGTGTATTTGCCGGGATCTTCTTTTTGATTATCTCGCCTATGCGTTCCATCTTTTTTACCTTCGGTAGTCCATCGCTCCAGTATGCGCGCGATGTAGCGCCAGTTGCGTTTATTGACTTCAACCGCCTCTTTGACGGCCTCGCGTATCCACTCTTCGGGATACTGCGTCAGGGCATCCTTGATCTCCTCGGCTATCATGGGTGTCAGCATGCCGATGTTCTCTTCGTAGAGCGTGAAAACGTCCTTTTGCACGGCGGGAGCCTCGGCGGGCTTAACCGCCTCTGTTTTCGGCAGCTTCAGTTCTCCGCTTTTAATCCGTTCTACCACGTCGCGGTCGCTCTGCGTGTTAAGAAAATAAAGGCTCTCATTTCTACCATCCTGTGTAACATCGAGCGATATTATGGCTCCGCGCTTTATGGCTGATTCCAGCGCTCCCCTGACGGCGTCCTCCCCGCTTTTTCCCTCGTTACTGAAGCTGGAGACAAGCGATGGATTTGAGAGCAGCTCGCTCAAAGAGGCGTAGCGCGGCGCACCCTTTTTGCCGTATATCGTCTGAAAGATATAAAGCATGGTTTTAAGCTCAGGCGAGTCCATGCCCGGCATCAGCGCATTCATGAACAGATTGGGCACCGGGGTGAACTGCATATCACGGGGGAACCCGTCGAAAGGCTTCATAACAGCTGCGGCTCCGCGTTGGAAAGGTTCTCGAACTTGGTCAGTTCATTTCTGAAGCGCACCCTTACCTGCCCTATAGGACCGTTCCTGTGTTTGGCTACAATGATGTCGGCCATTCCATGCGGGTATTCCTGGTCGGGATGCTCTCGCGCCCATTCGTCTTCTGTTCTGTAATATACCTCGTCGCGGTAGATGAAAGCCACGATGTCGGCGTCCTGCTCGATAGAGCCGGACTCACGCAGGTCAGAAAGCTGCGGCACATGCGATGTGCGGCTTTCCACGGCGCGGGACAGCTGCGATACGGCTATCAGTGGCACGTTAAGCTCGCGGGCAAGCCCCTTGAGCGAGCGCGTGATATTGGAGAGTTCCTGCACGCGGTTTTCCGTGCGGCTTTCGCTCTGCAAAAGCTGCAAATAATCCAGTATTATCAAATCCAGCGGGCGTTCATAATGCAGTCGGCGCGCCTTGCTGCGCATTTCAACTACCCTTATCATGGGAGAGTCGTCTATGTAGATAGCTGCCGTGGACAGCTTGCCCTGCGCTTCCATGATGGCGGCTTCCTCGTCAGGGGTGTTCAGTCCCAGCCGCATATGCTTGGAGTTCACCTCGGCCTCGCTGGCGAGCAGCCTCTGCACCAGCGACTCGCTCGACATTTCCAGGCTGAAGATAGCCACGCATGCACTTTGCTCGATGGCGGCGTTGCGCGCGATGTTGAGCGCCAGCGATGTTTTGCCCATGCTGGGACGTCCTGCCATTATTACCAGATCGTCACGCTGCATGCCTCCCAGCAGTTCGTCCAGCCCGTGAAAGCCGGTATAAATGTGCGGCAGTTTCTGTATAACGCCTTCCTGGGGGGGCGGGGGCACATCGAAGTATTTGTCGAGGATGTTTTTGATGGGCACGAAATCCAGCCGCCCGCGTTCAGTGCGCAATCTGAACAGCACGTCCTCGGCCTTGTTAAGAGTGGAGCCTATATCGGGGTCGGCGTCGTAGCCGAGTGTAGATATGCGGTCGGCGGCGGAGATAAGCTGGCGCATGATGGACAGGCGATACACTATCTGCGCGTAGTGCTCTATGTCGAGCGAAGTCGGCACTATTGAAATCAGGTGGTTGAGATAGGCCGCTCCGCCCGCTTTTTCAAGCTGTCCCAGGCGTTCCAGCTCCTGCGCTACCGTTATCTGGTCGATGGCCTCGTCGCGGTGATACAGCGTCAAAGCCGCCTGGTATATCCAGCGGTTGGCCTCGGAGAGAAAATCCTCCGGACGCAGCAGCACGGCAACCTGATAAACGCATTTGCCGTCTATCAGCAGCGAGCCGTTGACCGCTTCCTCGGCGTCTATGTCGTGAGGCGGGAGCTTGTCGAATGCCACTCTAGGTTTCCTCGCCGGTGACCTTAACCTTTATTCTGGGAGTCAGTTCGCCGCTGAGCCGCACCACAGCTTCATATTCTCCGATGCGGCGTATGGGCTCGTCCAGTTCAATCTTGCGCTTGTCAATTTCTGCCCCCAGCGCTTTGGAGAGGCCGATGGCAACATCCGTGTTGGTGATGGAGCCGTAAAGCTGATCTTTGGCGCCTACTTTGCCTTTAAGCGTAACCGTTCTGCCTTCGATAAGCCTGGCCAGCGCCTGCATTTCAGCCTCGGCCTGAGCCTGACGGCGCGCTATGGCGCGCTGCTCAGCTTCGTAATGCTGCTGCACATCGCCGGTAGCCAGAGCGGCCAGCTTTTTAGGGATAAGGTAATTGCGCGCGTAGCCGTCGTTGACATCCTTCATCTCGCCGGCTCTGGCGACATTGGGCACGTCCTTGAAAAAAATGACTTTCATGTCTTTCTCACCTCTGGGGGATTTTTCAAGTCCTATTATACCCGATAAAGAGTCGGAGTTAAACATGAAAACAGTTTTGAGATGGTGTATTTTCAACAAGGAGCGGAGAAAAATACGGCGATTGGTTTTTGTTTTTCAAAGCCCCCTTTTCGAGGGAACGAATCGAATCCGTTTTGGCCTTGAACGGCGGCGACTCAGGCATGAGCGG
>CAYRSY010000130.1:0-3892 GCA_964427105.1 uncultured Dehalococcoidales bacterium | reverse complement strand
TCAGCATGGAATGCGAAGGCCAGGGCGGCCCGATGATCGAAAAGTCCCTCGCCTGGCTCCGCAAGCAAATCACGGAGCATCCGGACTTCGCCGACGAGTCGCTCCAGAAGCTCGGCAAGCTCGGCAAGGCCCTCATCATTTATGTAAACGACCACGCCGATGCATTGCCCGAGACATTGCAGGCGATGCGGGGACAGAGTTCCTATCTGAACGACGCGGACATCGCATGGCTGGAGAGGGAGATCGAGTACCTTGGCAAGGGCAAGACCGTACGTCTTCCACCCGATACGGTCGTGGCATACGACAAGACGCTGCTCGGCCGTGGGGAAGGGACGGTTGTCCTGTACCTCGACAGCCACGTCACCTTCGAAAGCCCGGCGGCCCTCAAGAGGCTGGGCATCGCCAAGTAGGCTACCCCATTGCCTCCCGTTGAGGAATGAATGCGAAACCGCTGATAGACGCGGATATTCCTCTCGCCAAGACGCCAAGAACGCAAAGAGGATAACAGGAACGGGAGCCTCATTCGCCTGTATCAAGACCGTTGACGGTTCGCGTGATGCCGTCCTTCATGACCGCCGCGCCGAAGTTCAGCAGGAATCCAAGCTTCATGCCGATGCACCGTGATGGCCGCATCGACGATGATTCTGCCTATCTCGTTCTCATCCATTTCCTATCTCATTCTGGTGATGTTCTTGGCGATCTTTGCGTCTTCGCGAGATACCGAGGTCTGGATCATCGGCGTTCATCCGCGTTCATCTGCGGTTCCATCTCTTTCCTCGTTCAATGTTCAAAGGCCAATACGTTATCGGCGGAGGCTCCCGCGCAAGCCGCACGACGCGGCAACCTTGCCAACCCCGAGCAGGGCGATTGAAGGCGCAGATGCGCCATTCGACACTGCGGAGGAGAAGCCTGCAACTTCAAACGGACCATTCCCAACCACAAGTTACCCACTCGTAGCCTCAAGTGAGGCGTTTGAAGCATCACTTGCGTCACAAAACGTCCCTGGCGTTACCAAAAACGCGGCCTTGGCTGTCGAACGAACGCTCGCGTTCAGGGACACACCGCTTGCGGCGTGTTCGCTGGAACGCGTTATTCGGCCACATTGCCTACAAGCGCCTCCAACCCATCGCTGAGAGTGAAGCCCTTACCTCGATAGACGTCCGCCGTACCTCTTGCAGCATCGAGGATCAATGCCCAGTCGGCTCCGGTGGCACACCGCTTCGCCGAGACGGAAAGCCTGTAGTGGCGAGGCTGCTTGAGCTCAAGAGCGTCGAAGACCTGCGTAAGTTTCTCCGACCTTCCCACCGTAGACAACTTCTGCAGCGTGGCATACGTCAGTGCTTGAGCAAGGAATTCGTGCAGTTCAACAGGAAACGCTGAGAACCAAGACGTGCGCCGGGTAACAAACTCGGGCCATTCAGTCCTTTTGTCTTGCCCGAACGTCCCGAGGTGGTCGTGCACATCGTCAGCGCGGCTACCAAGATGGACTACGGCATGTGCGTGTTCGTGGATCCGCACGATGTCACATAACTGGTCAGGCTCGGCACCGTACATACTCGCATCCTGAACGATTCGATTTACGAAGATTTCGATCTCGCGGGCAGTGGGCTCATAGCGTCCGTAAAGGACATCAATCGGCCGAAGTCCGTCTTCATCTTGGTTATGGGGATGCCACACCGGCATATGTTGGGAGAAGTGTTCAGTGGGCCCTCCGCACAGGATTGGATTCCGGGCGATCCGCTGCACCAACAGCCCTGGTTCGTCGGCCGCCTCAACGCGGTAGTGGCCGCGATGGAGTATGTCGCTGCACCGGAGGGCGATTGCCCAGTCTTTAGCCGAACTCATAATCTCCCTCTTGGGCCGAACGACCGCGTTCCCTTGCCAGGCCGGCTGGAAGGAGCGTGATGTCTCGGAAAACCGTCATGCCGGCCCGGACAAGTGCAACGCTTTGTTAGTCCCGGCCCTCAACCGCGGCACCTGCTGCCCAAAACCAAACCCAAGCGCCAACCCAACTGATTCCGTCATTCGCGCGCCAAGTGAATTCGCGCGAGGCGCGGTGAACAAGCCGTCGCATATGAAAGCCGAGGATGTTTTGGACGACTCCGCTGCGGGGTGAGTCCGCCTTATTCAGTGGGTCAAAGTCGAAGAAGCCCACCAACAGGAAATACCGTTCCGAGGCCACCGGCACGTTCCTGAGTTTGTCCAGATCGGCCTCCCAAGACCCAAGCTGCTCTGGCGGCTTGTTGACCCAGCCCGTCGCGGACCAACAGCGCTTGAACTCCAACCAGATGGGCACACGATCCGCCGACCACGCCCACAAATCGCACTCGGTGCGGCTCTTGTCGTCGATCGATCCGTATCCGCGCTCCGCGCACACCACATCGAACAGCGGGCGAATTGCAGCGTAGATGCAGCAACGGATCTGCTCCTCCTTGGGTAGCCGCTCGTTAGGGGTGGAGGAGGAGATCAGCGTCAAATCATCCAGGACAGCATCTACGATCCGAGCTACGTCCACGGTGCGCCTCAAGGGCCTAACAATGATTGTACGATCCGCATGAAACGGCAAAAGCAGACCGTTCTATTCTGTATAAGAAGTTGCCGTCTCTTCCTGCATTTTGCCGAAAGAATCGTCTTATCAAGCAGTTACCTCATTCCTCTTCAATCGCCCTTTCCGGTTTACACACACTGTATAAGCCAGCGTACAACCCATCCACCGGACTTCGCCCACCATGACCACCCTTGCTCAGGACGTGCGCCTTCCGCACTCCCGACATCCGATTCTCCTTCGCCTACAGCCGCGATGATAACGCGTCACACCGAGCAAGGCAAGAAGAAAGACATCCGGTTCCCCGTCTTCTTGAAGTGTGAAGTCTGAAGTGTTGGATCCTCTCCCGACCCGCCTCGCCTGTTTGGAGTTTGAGCGAGCAAGATGTCCCGGCAACACCCTATCATTCTGAGCGCCAGCGAAGAACCTGGGCCGGGCAAGAGAACAAACCACATTTGCGTTCGTCGGCCGGATGCTTCACTCCGTTCAGCATGACAAACCGGACACAGACGCCGTGTACGCACTTGCAGAGACGCCTGGGCCATTGTAGCATCGGCGTATCGGTCGAGCATATGGAGCAACGAATCTCAGGAGTTGTACGATGAGCTACGCTTCCCCACGCCGCGCACAGATTGCGTCACTGGTCATCATATCGATTGCCACGATTGCGGCGTTTGCTGCACTGTGTCCGGCCGGGCAGGCCTCGCGGAACGTCGTCTTGCAGGCGGATTCCTTCCGACACTATGTCGAGCAGTTCAATCACGACGACGAGGAGCTGTACGTGCAGCATGTCCCCAACGAGCGGGCGTGGGAGTTCCTGCGGGACAGGATTCCGCTGTTCGAGTGTCCCGACAAGGACATCGAGCGGACGTACTACTTCCGCTGGTGGACGTATCGCAAGCACATCAAGCAGACGCCCGACGGGTTCGTGATTACGGAGTTCCTGCCGGCCGTGGGCTGGGCGGGCAAGCACAACACGATCAGTTGCGCCGCGGGACACCACTTCTATGAGGGCCGCTGGCTGCGCGATCCGGTTTACCTGAACGACTACGCTCTGTTCTGGTTCCGCAAAGGCGGCGCGGTCCGAACGTACAGCTTCTGGGCGGCGGACGCTCTTTGGGCTCGCTATATGGTGACCGGGGACAAGGGCCTCGTGCTCGATCTGTTGCCCGATCTGATCGCCAACTATGAACAGTGGGAGAAAGAGCGCCTCGAACCGGACGGGCTCTTCTGGCAAAATGATGGCCAGGACGGCATGGAGGTCTCCATCGGCGGCTCGGGCAAGCGGGCGACGATCAACTCCTACATGTACGCGGACGCGGTGGCCATCGCGAAGATCGCGTCGCT
>CAYRSY010000129.1:0-3951 GCA_964427105.1 uncultured Dehalococcoidales bacterium | reverse complement strand
GAGAAATCCCGCTACGGCTCCGATGGCCACATTTGCCGCTTTATCGAGGGGGTATCCATAAACGCCTGTGCTTATAGATGGAAAGGCAATGCTTGACAGCTTGTGTTCGGCTGCCAGTTTGAGGCTTTCCCTGTAAGCTCTTGCCAGCAGTTCCGCTTCGCCGGAGTTGCCGCCCTGCCATATGGGGCCTACGGTATGTATAACGTAACCGGATTTCAGTTTGCCGCCTCCGGTGATGACAGCTTTCCCGGTGGGGAGGTTTCCCTGCCGCGATACTATCTTGCGGCATTCCTCCAGTATTGAAGGCCCTCCTGCTTCATGGATAGCGCCGTCAACCCCTCCGCCTCCCGCCAGTTCCGGGTTGGCCGCATTAACTATGGCATCCACTTTCTGAGTGGTGATGTTTCCCTGCGTCAGTGAAAGAGTGGTCTGGTTGATATGGATTTCAGATGTCGGCATAAATCTGGCCTCTGTTTTGCGGATGGCAGTTTAAGCCTTGATTATACACTACCTGAGTTCTTCCAATAAAATACAGACGGCTATTCTGCTATTGAAAATATTCTGTTCTTGTGGGTGCATAAAAGGATATAGCATCTTGACGTAATGCTATATTACTGATAATATATCACCGTTTTCATAGGCGTTATATCATACTCAATACAATAATGCGAGACGTTTGATAACCAGGTGAAAGGAAGAAAGTAGATGACCTTGATAAAGAAAGCGGGACTTGTGCTGACAGCCGCGTTGATTATGGCTACTGCCGCTTGCAGCATGTCATGCGGCGGTGATACTACTGCCCAGACAGAGGATGAAATTCCCGTTACCGTTAATTTGTTTGCTGGGGCGGGCATGAAGCTTGTTCTGGATGAATTGAGCGATATGTACACGCAAATGAAACCCTGGGTTACCGTTACCCCCAATTATGCCAGCGCAGGCACGCTTCAGGCACAGATTGAAAATGGCGCTCCCTGCGACGTGTTTTTCGCCCCGGCCACATCGTTTATGGACACTCTCCAGAACGAGGGGCTTATTCTTGATAATACGCGGAAAAACATTCTGATTAACAAGATAGTGCTGATAGTTCCCAATAACAGTACTTTGAATATTACCTGTTTCGAGGATCTTGCTTCAGATACGGTTACCCATATTGCCATCGGCGATCCCAAATCCGTTCCTGCCGGCAAATACGCGGAGCAGACGTTCACGAAGTGCGGTATCCTCGATGCTTTGCAGGCCAAGTTCGTACTGGCTTCCACAGTGACACAGGTTTTGCAATACGTTGACAGCGGCAATGTAGATGCAGGTGTTGTTTATTCTACCGATGCGTTATCGAACAGCAACGTAAAAGTTGTGGCTACAGGGCCGGACGATGTGAACGCCAAAATCCTGTATCCGATTACTGTCGTCAAGGCCAGCACCAGTGTCAGTGCCGCCCAGGATTATATCGATTTCCTGTGCAGCGAGCAGGCTATGGCCGTGTTCGAGAGATACGGCTATGCCAGATGTAACCAGTAGTATTTTCATGTCCATTGGTTAGGAATATTACCGCCGTCCGCGATGATTTTAACGGGCGGCGGTTGTCGTTTACCTGCAGCCTGATTAACCACCCTCTTGCCAGATATTGCTCATAAAGGCATAATACCCTAATCGGAGGTGGGCTATGATAAAACGCTGGCCGGTTGGGGCCTTATTCGGCATAGCGGCTGTTGCCGTTTATGTGGTAATGGGGTTAATCTCGTTTTCGTATTATCCCGATGCCTACAGCCCGTTGCATAATGCTATCAGTGAGCTTGGTGTGTCTTCGCAAAACCCTTCGGGACATATTTTTTACAACCTTGGCGGCATACTGATGGGACTGCTTCTGATCCCGTTTTATCTCGGCATGAGCCGGTGGAACACAGGCGGCGGAATGCTCAAGATCCTTATAATCGGGGCGCAGGCATCGGGCATAATCTCATCTCTGGGACTGGTCTGGTCCTGTATCTTTCCTGCCGGCGCTACCCTTGATCTTCATATTCTGGGAGTCAGCATCGCCTTTATATCAAGTATTTTGTTCTGGATATTTACAGCCTTTGCAATAATTAGAGTTCCGGCATCAATCAAGTGGATGGCCTTTTTTGGCTGGCTGCCAATCACCTGTAATATCATCCTGGCATTCATTTCGTCAGGCCGCTTCCTCACCGAGTGGGTTTCGGTAGGCTTCTTCCTTGTTTATGTTGTGCTCCTGTCTTATAACAGCCGTGTTATCCGGCAGTCCGCCGTCTCTTGAGCTTCGCAGCTATTTGTCCTGCGGATTTTATAGTTCATATTCATCTCCATAAGCGGGGATAATCGGTTTCCATCTGTAACGCTGCTCCACCGAGCGCGCGAACTGCTGTGCCGCTTCCGGTTCTGCATGGGTGATGAATAATTTCTCCGGTGGTTTCTTAAAGTCAGCCAGCCATTTCAGCAGGTCGTTGCTATCGGCGTGCGCTGAAAATCCGTCCAGTTTCTCGATGCGGGCTCTCACGGGGCGGGATTGTCCATTTATCCTTACCTCGTCAGCCCCCTCTGTTATCTGTCGCCCCAGCGTATCTTCCGCCTGGTATCCCACGAAAACTATGCTGTTCTCAGGACGGGAGATGTTGTTCACGAGGTGATGCTTTATGCGCCCGCCGGTAGCCATGCCCGAACCCGCGATGATTATCGCCGGGCCTTTGACTTCTGCGATGGCTCTTGACTCTTCCGCGTTACTGACAAGCGTCAGTTCGGGGAATTCGAAGGGCGATTGCCCTGTGGCGAGCATATCGCGCATGTCGGCATCCAGCAGTTCCGGATAGCGGCTGAAAATGCCGGTGATATTTACTGCCATTGGACTGTCCAGAAATACGGGCAGGTTGGGTATTTCGTTTGCCAGTATGAAGCGGTTTATATAGTAAAGCACATCCTGGGCGCGCTCCAGCGCAAAGCTGGGGATAACGATATTGCCTCCCCCCTCCGCCGTGTCTCTGATTATCTGAGCTAATCGTCTGGAAGCCTGCTCCCTTGTTTCATGCGTCATCCCCCCGTATGTGGCTTCCATGACGACATAATCGGCTTCGTCGAAAACAGTAGGCTCATCCAGCATGGGGCTGCGAGGGCGGCCTATGTCCCCCGAAAACACGATGGTTTTTTTCGTATCTTTCGAATCGAGACTTACTTTTATCATGGCAGAGCCGAGAACGTGCCCTGCGTCGTAGAAAACGGCGCTCAAATTGCCGTTCAGCTTTACCTTGTCCCCGTAATCTACAGGGGAAAACAGCGCGGCGGCCTTGCGTGCGTCTTCAACGGTATAGAGCGGTATCTCGGGGTGGGGGCCTTTGCGCCCTTCCCTTTCATGCCTCTGTTTTTTGAAGGCCGCGTCCTCTTCCTGTATTCTGCCTGAATCGAGCAGGGATATCTCTGCGATGTCGGCGGTGGGCGCGGTGCAATAGACGGGGTTTTTAAAGCCGTCCTTTACCAGCCTGGGCAGCCGTCCGCAGTGGTCAAGGTGGGCATGCGTCAGCAGAACGGCATCGAGCGAGCGCGGCTCTACGGCGAAGGGTTCCCAATTGCGGTTCAGGTATTCACGCTCCTGGTACAAGCCGCAATCTACCAGTATTTTGAGGTTGTTGTTTTTAAGCAGGTAGCTGGAACCGGTGATGTTCTGTGAAGCTCCGAGAAAGGTCAATCTGGCTGTCATTGGCCTGTATTCCTTTCGGTTGGATTTCGGTAGAGCCTGATTTTAGGATACTTTCAGGAATAGTATATAACTTCTACTTATACGGGGTAAATTTGATGTCTGCCGTCCTATGCCGGTTAGCGTAAACAACGAAATAGCACAATATAGCGACCATAAAGTATTGTGAATATGAGAATCGCCTCCTTGTTCTAGTTTTCGTATATGGTAGCTATATCATGTATTCTACGCTTCATTTCTGTGCGGATATG
>CAYRSY010000128.1:0-4125 GCA_964427105.1 uncultured Dehalococcoidales bacterium | reverse complement strand
GCGATCTCGGCATCGTACTTTTTGAATAGCTCTTCATTGGGCAGACTTCTGAGTTCCAACCGTCTTTTCGCTTCCGGTCCTAGCAACATCATTAAGAGCTCATGGATTGAAAGCTCTTCACTATTTTTATGTGAGGTGGTGGGTAGTAGAGGGCTCGAACCTCTGACCTCAGCGATGTCAACGCTGCGCTCTAACCAACTGAGCTAACCACCCGAGGACTTAATATCTTACAATGAGTAACTATTTACGTCAACTTCGAGTTATCAATAAAAGTTTCTTTGGGCAGGATTATTTTAGCAGTCATAGCAGCTAGTACTGCTTTCAGAATATCTCCTGAGATAAAAGGCAAGGCTCCGATACTGAGCAAAGAGGCGATTCCAGTCGCGTTGCCTTCGACTGTTTGTAACCAGAATCCCAGCCATAGAAGGCCTGGAACATAAATAAGCACCAGACTGGCAAATAACATCAGCCCGAACATGGCGCTGAAACCGCGCGTTTTCGAGTGTTTATCTACGAAATATCCGAGGAAAAGTGACGCTATAACAAACCCTGCAAGATAGCCGGCGGTGCCGGTAATCCCGCTGCTTGCTCCGTTAAACCATGGAATTCCTGCAATCCCTAAAATAGCATAAATTGCCAGGCTGATTCCCCCCCACTTTCTCCCAAGTAAAACTCCAGACAGCAGTACCGCGAATGTTTGTCCCGTCAGAGGAATCGGAGTAAAAGGCAGTGGTATGCGAACCTGTGCCATCAACCCTGTTAAACCAGCCATAAGCAGCGCCATTGTTATTTTCCAGGGAAGGCTTGCGTTGGTACGCCAGCGGAAAGCTTCAAGTTTTGTTTGGTTCAGGGCGATAGCTATTTGCATAAAGTTATTCCTTAAAATTTATGGAGTTTGTTTCATTTGCGTGGTTTGGTCACACCGATTAATGCTATTTCGACACGATGCCCGCAATGAGGGCAAACTGTCTCAACAGTTAATGCCTGATTCATAACCCGTTCAATGACTGCAGAAACCATGGAATCGATGTTATCCAGCCGTTGATCCAACATATCGAGGCGTTGACGCACGTTATCAAGCGTAGGGGGCTCACCATGTCCTTTTATGTTTTTTGCCATTGCCTCCCCCTTAATAGATAATAGAAACATTATATGGGAGGCTGTTCACTCGTGTCAAAGTATTCTAGTATAATGCAATTGACAAAAATAAATCAGGCGTAGAATTTGCCTAGGGATGGCATTATCATACGCCTGTTTATAACCAATACAGGGGATTGGAAACAGTTATCCCAAAGCCTTTATCAGATTTGCCATCTCCACCGCACTTACAGCGGCATCGAAGCCTTTATTACCCATTTTCGTTCCGGCCCGTTCAATAGCCTGCTCCAGTGTATCGGCTGTGATTACTCCGTTTGATACCGGGATTCCGGTCGTAAGAATGACCTGTGCAATGCCCTTGTTTAATTCAGATGCCACATATTCGAAATGTGGTGTCCCGCCTCGAATAATTGCCCCAAGGCATATGACAACATTGTATTTGCGCGTCTGCGCCATTTTGAGGGCTATCAGGGGTATTTCGAAAGCTCCCGGCGTCCATGCAATGTCAATATCATCTTCCACTACGCCGTGGCGAATTAGCGCATCCCTGGCTCCTGTGAGCAATTTACCGCTGATAAACTCGTTAAAACGGGAAATAACTATACCGCATTTCAGCCCGCTTCCTGACAGATTACCTTCAAATATTTTACTCATGTTCCCTCCTTACTTTGAGTCGGATATTTTGGTGACTTCATCAGATAATTTTAAAATATGCCCCATTTTCTTTTGTTTGGTTTCCAGATATTTGCGGTTGTGCGGGTTAGGTGCCACGATGATAGGTGTAGTCTCTACTACCTTAAGTCCATATCCCTCAAGTCCTATCACTTTTTTAGGGTTATTGGTCAGGAGTCGGATGTTTTGCAATCCGAGGTCTGCCAGTATCTGTGCGCCTATTCCATAATCTCGAAGATCTGCATCGAATCCAAGCGATATATTAGCTTCTACAGTATCTAATCCCTTGTCCTGAAGTGCGTATGCGCATAACTTGTTATGGAAGCCAATGCCGCGTCCTTCCTGGCGCATATAGAGGATGACCCCGCGTTTTTCTTCCGCTACCATTTTCATGGCTATCTTAAGTTGCTCACCGCAATCGCAGCGAAGGCTCCCGAAAACATCCCCTGTCAGACATTCGCTATGCACGCGCACCAGTACCGGCGCTCCATTTTTAATCTCTCCCATTACCAATGCCAGATGCTCTCCGCTTTCAATATCGCTCTTGTAAGCAAGCGCTTTAAATTCGCCGAAAGGTGTGGGTAATTTGGTTTCGGTAACCAGATGCACCAGTTTTTCGTGACGGCGGCGATAGGCGATTAAATCGGCGACGCTGATTATTATAAGATTTAACTTTTTTGCCAGTTGTTCAAGTTGCGGTAACCGAGCCATACTGCCGTCTTCGTTCATAATTTCGCAGCATACACCGGCGGGATACAGTCCAGCCAGACGGGCAAGATCTACGGTTGTTTCGGTATGCCCAGCACGTACCAGCACGCCACCGTCACGGGCACGAAGCGGGAATATATGGCCGGGGCGCGCGATATCATCAGGTTTGCTTTCAGCGTCAATCAGCGTTTTGATAGTTTTGGCTCTGTCTGCTGCCGATATTCCTGTGGTCACTCCATGTTTGGCTTCTACTGAAACGGTAAAAGCAGTTGAGTGCGCCGAGGTGTTTTCGTTTACCATAAGAGGAATATTGAGGTCATCCAATCTTTGTCCGGTCATAGGCGCGCAGATCAAACCCCGTGCATGTATTGCCATATAGTTAATGGCTTCGGGAGTAACTTTTTCCGCTGCCATTATCAAATCGCCTTCATTTTCACGGTCTTCGTCGTCTACCACTATGACGAACTTGCCCGCTTTTATTTCCGCTATCGCTTCTTCAATATTTGCTAAAGTCATATACCCTCACTTTACCATATCAACCCGATAGAAAACCATGCTCTTGCAAAAAATCCATGCTGATGCCTGTTTTTTTCGTGGAAAGAAATTGTTCCACGTATTTGGCAATGATATCGGCTTCGAGATTTACTATATCTCCAACCCTGATTACGCCCAGAGTTGTGTTATCCCGCGTGAATCCAACGATGGATACTGTGAATGATGTGTTGTCGCGTTTAACTACGGTCAGACTTGCTCCGTTCACAGCGACAAAGCCTTTTTCCACAATATAATTCATTATACCTGAATCGGCAGTTATCTTTATAAGCGTGGATTCTCTAAGGTGTTCAATGCTCTTTATTTGTCCTGTAGCGTCTATGTGTCCCTGAACGAGATGTCCCCCCAACCCCTTGCCAAGCGTTAGCGCGCCTTCCAGATTGACATGATAGCCTGATTTAAGCTCACCCAGGTTGGTCCGTTTGAGGGTTTCCTCCATTATGTCAACTGTAAATGAGGTGTCATCAAAGCTGGTAGCTGTGAGGCACACGCCATTAACTGCTATACTGGCGCCGGGTTCGATACCTTTAACGACTTTACTTGCCTTGATAGTCAAACAACATTTGTTTAAAGATATTACCTGCCCAATTTCCTCGATAATCCCGGTGAACATCGCTTTAACTTTATTATGATTATGGAGAAAAAATTATTTTGGGAGAACGTAGCCGCTTATCATGATGTCATCTCCGAAACTTGATGTGGATAAACGCTCAAGACGGTACGCTTCGGCTAATATACAGGCCCCCTTGCCAGCTACGGCTGAATTGACTTCTCCGCCAATGATAACGGGTGCTATGAACGCGAAGACTTTGTCGACCAATCCCTGGTCGAAAAGTGATCCTGTTAAAATTCCGCCTCCCTCGACCAGTACGCTTGTGAGTTGCCTTTCACCCAGAATTTTTAAAAGAGATTTCAGATCGATAATGCCATTTTCAGATGGTAGTTCCAGTATCTCCGCTTCGAATTTTGCGAAAGCTTCTTTTTCATCAGGGCTAGCGGGCCTTCCAAGAGCCAGAATGGTTTTTCCCGATTCGTGGAAAAGCCTGGCGTTTTGAGGAGTTCGGCCTTTGCCGTCTACTATGATTCGGAGTGGTT
>CAYRSY010000127.1:0-4156 GCA_964427105.1 uncultured Dehalococcoidales bacterium | reverse complement strand
CCCACCACTTCGGCTGCTCCTTCAACAACTTCGGATAGCGATATTCTGGCAGACATCTTTTCCAAGTCTGCTGCCATTAACAATATGTACTGCGAGGTGAACATATCCTCTACTGACCCTGAATTTGAGCCTTACACAATAAAAGAGTGGGTCAAACAGGACAAGATGAAAATGGAGATGACTGTAGATGGCGAAACCGTCATTATCATTTTCAACGGCCAGGATATGTACATGTATTATCCCTCCGAGAATATGGCTATGAAGTATCCGTCGGAAACGGGGGAAGACACCTATAGCTCGGCTCTGGATGATACCGAATCTATGGGAGATTACGATCCTGTGCTTGTTGGTTCGGAAACAGTAGATGGCAAAGACTGCTATGTCTTCGAGTATAGCGCCGAGGGCTATTCCACTAAAATGTGGGTATGTAAACTGGGTGGCGTACCTATTAAAATCACCTCGACTGATTCGAGCGGCACAATGACTATGCTATACACTAATTACAAATTTGACAAAATTCCTGATTCGGAGTTCGAACTGCCTGCGGGCGTGGAAGTCATAGATATGTCCGATATGACCAGTTATCCCGGTATGTAAGCGTTGAGTTTTAGCTGAAAAACAGGAGAGGCCAGCAAATATCCGGCCTCTCCTGTTCTGTCTTATTGTTAATTTGGCTTATAAAATTATCTTTCTGGTTTTGTCTCATCCATGTCTGTATTGCCATGGCTGAACTCTTCGACTATCTTGCGCACGTGCGCACGCAGTTCATCCTGCGGCACCGCAATACCCGAACTCTTTTCCAGTTTCATAAGCCGTTCTTCCAGCTTGGTTTGCTCATTAAGAACCAGCCGTACGGCTTCCGCAACGGGGTCGGGCAGTCTGCCGTGCTCCAGGTCGATAGCCATCTTGCGGTGTTCTTCCACGATATGCCCCGGAACGCCTACGACGGTGGCTCCATCCGGCACCGACTTGGTGACTACCGAACCCGCCCCTACCTTGGCTCCGTCGCCGATAGTAATAGCGCCCAGCACGATGGCTCCCGTGCCAATTACCACTCCGTTCCCGATGGTGGGATGGCGTTTCCCTTTGTTCAGAGTAGTGCCGGCCAGTTCTGTACCTGCATACATAAGCACATCGTCGCCGATTTCTGATGTCTCACCGATAACCACTCCAGCGCCGTGGTCGATGAAGAAACGCCTGCCGATTGAGGCACCCGGATGGATTTCTATGTTGGTGACAAACCGCCCCCATTGCGATACCATGCGTCCGCACAGCTTGAGGTGGTGTGTCCACAGCCAGTGAGCTATGCGGTGATTCCAGAGGGCGTGCAGGCCGGGATAGCAGGTGAGGACTTCAATCCAGCTGCGCGCCGCCGGATCCTTGGCGAAGACGTTGCGGATATCCTCTCTCATTCCGATGCACATGCTGGTTGTCCTCCGGCGTTAATCGCCTGTAATCTCATTTTCCAGCCATCCGAGATATTCAGTCCCGCCGCCGTTTATCGGGAAAGCGACAGCTTCCAGTATATCATACGTCTGGTTAATCTTGACCAGTGTTATTATAACATCCGCTGGCGATTTATGCGTATTATCACCGGATTTATGCCGTCTTTTTTATCCTTCCCTTTCTGCGGTAAAGATTGAATGGAGCAGATACGATTTTTGCGCGTATGGATTTCTTTTGTTACAGAAGAAAAATTGCCAGACAGGGCGGCTCGCTTTTATTTGTCAGCGGGGGTATGAACTGCTATGAATTCATTGTTATCAATTGTGCTAGACTGCCTGAAGCATGCGCTCGACAGCCGATTTCGCCTTGATGCGCACATCTTCCGGTACGGTCACGCGCGGCGCCATTTTTTCAAGGCATGACAGTACTTTTTTCTGTGTGATAAGCTTCATGTCAGTGCAGATAGCCTGCGGCATAGCGGGGATAAATTCCTTGTCCGGATTTTCTTTTTGCAGACGGTGTATTATGCCTGTTTCCGTTCCTATGATTATCTGGCGGGCATCTGTCTGCCTGGCATAGCGCATCATTCCCCCGGTGCTGAGAACGGCATCGGCCAGCGCGTCAACTTCAGGCCTGCACTCGGGATGCACTATCACTTTAGCCTGTGGAAAGCTTTTTTTAGCCTCCAGAATGTGTTCAGGTAATATCCCTGCGTGGACAGGACAGAAACCAGGCCACAGATGCAGTTTTTTGCCTGTTTGCGAGGCGACCCATTGCCCCAGGTATTGATCCGGCACGAAAAATATCTCCTGCTGCGGCAGGCTTTTCACGACCTTGACGGCGTTGGCGGATGTGCAGCAGATGTCGCTTTCGGCCTTTACTTCTGCTGTGGAATTGACATAACATACCACCGGCACCCCGGGAAGATCATTTTTCTTCCGCCGCAATTTCTCTACTGTCAGCATGTCTGCCATAGGGCAGCCGGCGCAGATATCGGGCAGCAGCACTGTTTTTTGGGGGGAAAGGATATAGGCGGTTTCAGCCATGAAATGCACGCCGCAGAAGACAATTACCTCTGCATTTGTTTTGGCAGCCTGCTGTGAAAGTTCCAGCGAATCACCTACGAAATCGGCGATGTCCTGTATTTCGCCAGGCTGGTAATTGTGTGCCAATATTACAGCGTTGCGCTCATTTTTCAATCGCTGGATTTCATCTGTCAATATCATATTTCACTCATAAGACGCCCGGCATGGGGTCTATCTTTTATTTTAGCCTGTATAGTCCTTGTATTTCACTCCGGCTTCATAAAAAGCCTTCCAGAAGGGATCTACGTTGGGGTGTTTAAAGGGGGCGGCTTTACCGTCTTTAACCAGAATCATGCCTTTGGAAGCTTCGGTGAATTCTCCTGCGATGGATGCTTTTATGCCCTTATCCGTGATGACTTTAATTACAGCATCAGCCTTGTGCGGGCGGCAGGCAATTATAAGCGTGCCTTCACTGATGGAGGTATACGGATTAATGTCGAACAGACCACAAATTTCTTTAACGCAGTCCTCTACCACTATCTTTTCCTGATCCACGCGGATACCGCAGCCGGCAGCCTCGGCTACTTCGTAAAGGCCTCCCCAGATGCCGCATTCGGTGGCGTCGTGCATGGCGCTTACGCCGTCATCACGCACGCCGCAGCTTACCGCCAGCAGGGCTTCCTCGACTACCGACATCTTATAAAATAATCCATCGGATTTGACGGCAAAATCCTTGCCGAACTCTTTTTCCATAAGTTTGGGGAACATGGTAGCGAATATGCCGCAGGCCTCGATAGCCGGGCCTTTGGTAATTATGAGAGCGTCTCCGGGTTTTATAAAGCGAGGACTGACGTACTTGTCCAGTGCGCCTACCCCTATCATGGTCGCTCCTCCCACAAATGGGTAGAGGCAGCTTTCATAGCGGGCGGTGTGCCCGGTGATAATTGCAATCCCCAGTTTTTCGCATTCACGGTGGATAGTATCCCACATTATGGTTAATTGCCCTTTGCTTATATCCATAGGCAGATTCAGGTCAATGCAGAGGTATTTTGGGGGCAGGCCTGAAGTTACCGAGTCGGAAGCCAGGATATGTGTGGCAAACCAAGCTGCGCGTTCCCATCCGTATTCAGGCACGATAAATACCGGGTCGCAGGTGAACGATACTGCCTGCCCGCCGATTTTAGCTATGCCTACATCGGTGCCGTGGCGGGGTCCCACCAGAACTTTTTTATCGTCTGCGCCCAGCCGCGGGAATATGAGTTCGCTGAAGATTTCTGCGGATATTTTGCCTATTTCGGGTATTTCAGCCATGCTTTAAACTCCTGTGCTTTTTAATACTTATTCACCATAAAAAAATAAAACAGCCCCCATGTTCAGGCTTTCGTTGAATGACCTTACGCAGGGTCTGTGTTATGGATTACAAGAAGTATCGTCTAATGAATGTAAAAACACATCGGGGATGCTGGGAACCTGTCCCTGAACCCATTGCTGCAGGCAGCACATGGAACAGAAACTGAAACGGTCGAAAGAATCTTTGTCGCGCAGGCGGGACACTATTATCCAGCCGCTGAGGGCATCTCCAAGAGCCTGGCCTGGAGCCATTTGCACTTGACGGCCACAGGCGTGGCAGGCTCGCCATGAATCAGACATTTAGGCAATCATCTCCAGGGGACTAATAGTTTATA
>CAYRSY010000126.1:0-4192 GCA_964427105.1 uncultured Dehalococcoidales bacterium | reverse complement strand
GCTAATAACATCTCAATACCGCCATAAATTATATTTTTCCTCCCCCTCGATGGGGGAGGTCAGGAGAGGGTGAAAGGTTGGATACATCATCCAGTATTTTGCTAATCACACCATCCATATTCATTAAAACATCATTGTTCCAGAACCTCAATATATGAAATCCTTGACTTTCCAACCATATCGAGCGCTTTTGATCACTCGTATTAAACACAGACTCGACATCGTGCTGACTTCCATCCACCTCAATGATAAGATGCTTGTTAAAGCAAACAAAATCGACTATATATTGTCCTATCGGCTGCTGGCGGCGGAATTTTAAACCCTGCGTTCGCAGTTTTCTAAGCGCAGCCCAAAGTAATATTTCAGCATTAGTATGCTTCCGTCTCAGTGCCTTTGCTCTATCAATTTGTCTCGAAGTAGTACTATGCACTACCCCTCACCTTAATCCTCTCCCACAAGGGGCGAGGAAAATATTTTACCTATGTCCGGTCTTTACATTTTTAATTCCTCCCCCTCGCCTGTCCAGCAAAGCAGGAATGGGGGAGGTCAGGAGAGGGTGAAAGTTAAGCTCTAAACTATCTTCCAACTCGATCCCCTCAACGCAACGATAAAAGGTATCTTGCGTTTTTCAGTTTCTTTCTTTGAGCCTTTTTATCGCCAGCGGCAGTTCCGGCAGCAGGTCCGAGGCAATCATTCCGGCATCTCCCAGCCGCTGCCTGACCGCTTCTCCCGCCTGTGAGTGCAGATACACCCCCAGGCACGCACCCTCGAACAGATTGGTGCTCTGCGCCAGAATACCGGCAATAACGCCTGCAAGCACGTCGCCCGTGCCTGCCGAAGCCATCCCGGCATTGGCGGAAGCATCAACTCTCACCCTGCCGTCCGGTGAAGCGATAACAGTGTTGGCGCCTTTAAGCACGATGGTCTTGTTCCACTCGGCGGCTTTCTGCTGCGCCAGCTCGAAGCGGTTGGCCTGCACTTCGGATGTAGAAATGCCGCACAGCCGCGCCATTTCACCGGGGTGGGGCGTAAGCACCACGTTAAAGGGGATGCGATTCCACCACTCTCTTACCTCAGCAAGATAGTTGAGAGCATCGGCATCCAGCACCAGTTTATACGTGTCATGCAGCCTGAAAATGGTTTTCAGGGCAAATTCTTTCGTCCTGCTTTTCTGCCCGAGGCCGCAACCGATAAGCACGACATCGTAATCCGGCTCTGCCGCCAGCATTGTTTTATACGCTTCAGGATAAACGATGCCGGCTGTGGCCTCAACCAGCGGCAAATAGGTAGCCTCGGACAATTTGGCGGCGACTACCGGCTGGAGAGTTTTCGGGATAGCCAGAGTCAACAGCCCCGCCCCCACCCGCACAGCCCCGCTGCAGGCCAGATAAGCCGCGCCGATATAGTTAGTCGAACCGGCTGCGACCAGAAGTTTGCCGAAGCTGCCCTTATGGGCGTAAGGGGAACGCTGCGGCAGCAATGAGCGCGCCTCACTGCGTGTAATAATTCCGGTTTTCAGTCCGTTTTCACATTGTGAAGGGATGCCAATATCCGCAACGATAACTTCCCCGGCCCGCTCCGCTCCGGTTGAAGCATAAAGCCCGCGCTTGGGCAGGCCGAGAGTAACGGTATAATCGGCGAATGGAGTTGCAGGGTCGGCTGTGCCGTTATCGGCGTTCAGGCCGGAAGGCAGGTCAACGGCGATAATCCTGAGTAACGGGTGGGAATTTTTGGCTTCAGAAAGTCTGAACAATACCTTTTGAAACAGGCCGTCGATAGGGCGGCTCTGCCCCGTGCCGAAGAAGGCATCTATAACCGCGTCCGCCGATGACAGATAGCGCTCAAGCTGCGCCATGCTGACCTCATCGGTGACTTCCAGTTTGACTGCTCCATGTTCCTGCGCCAGTTTGAGGTTGGAGTCAGCATCAGGCCTATTAGAGCACAGGCAAAGCGTCACCTCTGCGCCCCAATCGCACAGATGACGCGCCGCCACCTCGCCGTCGCCGCCGTTGTTGCCGGGTCCGACCAGCACCAGAATTTTTTTACCCGACAGACAGCCGAGTATGCGCCGCGTTTCGCAGGCTACCGCCAGACCAGCATTTTCCATAAGCTGTGAAGAGGATATGCCGATTTTTTCAGCTTCGGCTTCGAGCTGTTTCATTTCAGATGCTGTTACAATTTTCATATCAAACGAGTTTAACAATAATGCAGCGCAGAATCAACACCCCACGTTGAAAATTATAAATTCTAATATCTAAATACTAAATAAACTCAAATGACCAAATACAAAAACCAAAATGTTTTGAGCCTTGTAATTTTAATATTGGTGCTTATTCAGGATTTGGAATTTAGTGCTTTGAGCTTATCCTTACCTCCTCTTGAGAACAACAACTACATCACTAACTCAATCCTTCAATCCAGGCCGTCATTTCCCGCCAGTGGTTGCCGCGCCAGTATATGCGCTTGCAATACGGACATTCCATATAGTATTCCTGTGTTTTAAAAACGTACGGGGGGACTCTGTCGCTGACCATGTTTTTTTCGATTTCCCGCAAAGGATGGTTGTCTTCAATGCAAATCGTGAACGGGCGGAAATTATCTTTTAACCCCAGCGATTGCACTGTCTGCCGAAGCTGCTCCAACGGCCTGTCGGAATTGAACAGAAGTACTTTTATCTGGCCGCCCGTCACCAGCCGCCGTTCCGGTATATGAATATCGCGCGTGAGTATTATCCGACTTTTCCCAAGCGCCAGCTTCACCATATCGCCGTCATCCGCTCCTGTGAAAAACAAGGTGTCGAATCCCAGCAGCCGCAGCCATCTGCACAGCCTGCCTACATTGTGGTCGGCGATAAACCGGAGAGTTTCCATGATAATCTAAATATAGCAGTTTCCGCCGCCGCAATCTCACAGGAATTACGGCAAACTTACGGCAAGGGGATACCCCGATTTGAAATTCTCAGCCTCAAAAGAGGCGTTTCAAAATTGCCTCAAATCAGGTTTTATGTTATCATTTATGATTATTCCCCACGTGAAAGAAAGGGGGCTGCTATTTTGCCTAAGATTTTTCTCATAGATGTAACCAACCGCGACGGCGTTCAGACCGCCAGACTGGGTCTTTCCAAGCTGGAAAAGACCATGATAAACATGTATCTGGATGAGATGGGCATTTTCCAGAGCGAATTCGGGTTTCCCACCACGCGCCACGAACAGCGTTATCTGCAGGCCAATCTTGAGCTTGTCAAGATGGGCGTGATTAAAAATATCGTTCTCGAAGGCTGGATACGCGCCATGGTCGAGGATGTGGAAACCGCCTTCAAACGCATACCTGACATCAGGCACCTTAACCTGTCGATTTCAACATCGAACCAGATGATCGACGGCAAATTCAAGGGGCGCAAAACCAAGAACGATGTCATCAACGATATGACCGCAGCGCTTGACGCCGCACTGGCGCATGGCGCAGAGAGCGTCGGCATCAACGCCGAAGACGCCTCGCGGACAGACCCTGATTACCTTGTCAAATACGGAAAAGCGGCAAAGGCTCATGGAGCCGCCCGCCTGCGTTATTGCGACACGCTGGGTTATGACAACCCATTCTCGATATACGAAACGGCCAAAACGCTGGCGCAGAAAGTGGAGCTGCCCATCGAGTTGCATTGCCACGGCGACCTGGGTATGGCGGTGGCAACTTCCATTGCCGGAGCCAAAGGCGCCATCGACGGCGGTCAGGACGCTTATATCAACACCACTTTAAACGGCATCGGGGAACGAGCAGGAAATGCAGACCTTGTATCCGTGATACTCGCCATCACCAAATCAAAGGACTTCGGCGAGAAGTATCAACTGGCGGGGGATATAAAACTGGACATGGCCTGGAAAATAGCCCAGTTCGCCTCCTATGCCTTCGGGGTGGAAATCCCGCTCAACCAGCCGGGCGTGGGCAAAAACTGTTTCGCCCATGCGTCGGGCATTCATGCCGACGGAGTGCTCAAAGACCCGCAAAACTACGAATTATACGGCTTCGAAGAATTAGGAAGAGGCGAACCCCTGATAGTGGAAACAGGACGCGAGATATGCGCCGGCCAGTACAGCGGTATATCCGGCTTCCGCTACATGGTGGATCAGCTATCCCAGAAAATACCCGAAGATATAACCCTGCCGGAAAGCAAGGAAGAGGCCAACAAGATACT
>CAYRSY010000125.1:1707-4194 GCA_964427105.1 uncultured Dehalococcoidales bacterium | reverse complement strand
ACCTGATTACGGGTAATCCGACTACCTCGAAAGACTATCAGCCTTCATCCCGTGAGACGGCGCTGGAGTTTCAGAAACACCTGATAGCAGGCGGCATACGCACCATGCTGCGGGTTTCGCGGGGGGCGGATATCGAAGCGGGGTGCGGGCAGCTAAGGAGCCGGTGGCTGGAGGGGAATAGCTTAACGTAGTTTTATGATTTATGGAGGATGTCGTGATTTATTTTGCTGGTTCTTTGTTTAACGATGCAGAACGAGCATTCAATTTGGAGTTAACCTCCGACCTTGAAAAAGTAGGTTTTGTTGTTTTTCTTCCGCAGCGAGACGGAGTTGAAGCAAACAAAGCTCCATACAATGAAATGACACCAGAAGAGCGCAGACATGCTATGTTTGATCTGGACAGGGATAAGATAATCGAAAGTGAGATTTTTTTATTCAGTCTGGATGGCCGTGTTCCTGATGAAGGTGCGTGCGTTGAATTGGGAATTGCCTATACACATCGTTTTATGACAGGATGCAATCGTTTTATTGTCGGGATTCAGACTGATTGCAGGTCTGCGTTTATGAACTCCAGATTGAATCCAATGCTTAAAATGGCGTTTGATATTGTTGTCGAAGATAGAGAAACGCTTATTAAAACTTTGTTAAACTACAAAAAACTTACTTAAGAAGCCAGTAAGTATCTTCAACTGCGCCAAAAAGAAAAGGAGAGGTTTTCGCCTCTCCTTTTGCTTTACAGCTTACAGCCGTCTAACACCCCGCCTTCATATCTATCTCGAAAACGGTTCTGGCGTAGCCCCTCAGGAATACCCTGCCATTCGGTGCAAGCTCGCATTCCACCACCCCGCCCCGCTTCGAGGCCTGATACCCTGTCAGCTTGCTTTTGCCCAGTTTTTTGCTCCAGTATGGGGCAAGGGTAGTATGCGAAGAGCCGGTCACGGGGTCTTCGTCGATGCCCTCCGCAGGCGCGAAAAAGCGGGAATAAAAATCATAATCCGGGTTATCAGACAGGCAGGTTACGGCAAAGGCCCTGCCGAGAGTTTTGAGTCTGGCAAAATCCGGCTGCATGGCTTTCAGCGTCTGGTAATTTACGACTTCGAGTAAATATCCGTTCCTCGAAGTTCCGAAGAAGAGAGGCTCTATTCCCAGCGCCGAGGCGATATCCTTTTGCGGCGGCGCTTCGGTAACCTCGAAAACCGGGAAATCCAGCTCGACTTTATCCTGCCTGCAGCGGGCATAAAGTTTGCCGCTCAGTGTATCGAATTGAAGCGTATCCTGCCGGCTCTCCGCGCCTGTTTCCCACAGAATGTGAGCCGATGACAGTGTGCCGTGCCCGCAAAAATGCACCTCTGTTTCAGGAGTGAACCAGCGAAGACGGTATTCATGCTCCTGTTTCGAGAGAAAGGCCGTTTCCGATACATTCATTTCGGCGGCAATATTCTGGAGCAGCCCGCTATCCTCTATTTTGTCTGGAGGCAAGATACAGACGCCGGCCGGATTGCCTTTAAATATCTGATCTGTAAAAGCATCCACCTGATATATTTTCATGCCTGATATTCCTCCGTTTCACGAGTGTTCAAAACAAAATTATCGAGATCATTATAACAGCGAACCTTTCATAGATAAAACGCCTGCAGCGGTTATCAGTTATGGTTTTTCGTGCTTTTTACGTCTTGCATCCCGGCCTGTCCGCCGGACGTTTCGTTACTCCGAATGCGTAAAAATAGTCGTTTCTCTTGAAAAGGGGGAGTATAATATACGGAAAAATTGAGAGGGCAACATGTGTTTTTCGGCTGAAGCGAGTTTTGCGGGCGGGGCGGTAATAACGGCGGTCGGCCTGGCTACTGTGGGAAAAGCCAAAGAGCCGGAGCAGAAACTTTTCGCGGTGATACCGCTTTTATTCGGCTTGCAGCAGTTCGCCGAGGGCGTTCTGTGGGCTACCCTCAAATCCGGCGGGTATGACCGCCTTCAGAATGCCGCCACATATATCTTTCTCATAACGGCGCTGATCATATGGCCTGTAATGGTGCCTCTGGCCGTGCGTCTCATGGAACAGGGTAAAAAACGCCGAAAAATCCTGAACGGACTTGTGGCTGTGGGTGTCCTGCTGTCGCTGTTCTATGCATGGTGTCTTGTTTTCCGGGATGTCTCGCCGCGGATAGAGGGCTTTCACATCCTGTATGCGGATAACTTTCCGGGTACGCTGATAGGCATAGCCTTTCTGTTTTATTTGGCTGCGACCATCATTCCGCTTTTTGTTTCGTCTGTCAGGCGCATGTGGCTGTTCGGTATTTTAATAACAGTGTCATGCCTGGTGACGGGTGTATTCTATGCGCAATACCTTACATCTGTATGGTGTTTCTTTGCGGCGCTCATCAGCGTGTCTATCTACTGGATACTGAGCATGCCTCAGACCAGCACGAGCCCGATAGCGGTTGAATGCCGCAGGTAGAACCTGAATCGTCCAGAACAAAAAAGGAGAGGTTTT
>CAYRSY010000125.1:0-1607 GCA_964427105.1 uncultured Dehalococcoidales bacterium | reverse complement strand
AAAATTCCAGACCTGCGAAAATCGTACAAAATCCGCTATGCCTTCCGGCTTTGCGTTTTTGCCTTTGCGCTTACCATGTATTTTGCATACCCGCAGAGCTTTGAGGTCTTGAAGGGATTCAGCTTTTTCCATAAATTTTCCTGGCTCCATTTGCTGTGGCTCGTCTGGATTGTGGATATGACAATTCAGCTAATACCGGCAAGAGGCTATCTGCCGCTTGGCTCCCTGAAGCAATTCAAGAGTTTTTATAAACCTGTCAAAAGATTGATAGATAAGAAAGAGCTTGTTCCCTTATTTAAAAAAAGCTGGCTGGATTCCTTGAAAGCGCTTGCTCTCTGGTCTCTTATTATTGCCGTAATCGGCGTTTTGTGGTCTTTGGATATCCTGCAAGGCAAGGAACTGCTGCTTGTTTCGGTTGTGTTTTATGTGCTGGATTTGACATTCGTGCTCTTCTGGTGCCCATTCCGCGTATGGATTTTAAAGAACCGCTGCTGCACGACCTGCCGGATATTTAACTGGGACCATATGATGATGTTTTCCCCTCTGCTTTTTATCCCCGGTTTCTATTCGGTAAGCCTGTTTGGACTGGCTGTCATTGTATTTGCAGTCTGGGAGGTGTGCTTTATACTTCATCCTGAAAGATTCCACGAAGAAACGAATGCCGCCCTGAACTGCAACAATTGCACCGACAGGCTTTGCGGAAACAAAAACTGCAGGTTATAAAAAGCTTGCGGCGTCAGATACTCTGAAACCGTCTGCTGCGGGAAACACTGACCATGTGAGAAAAACCGCTCCAGCCTGCGGGTTTTTAGGGAACAAAAAAGGAGAGGTTTTTACGCCTCTCCTTTTGATATTCAGTTTTCAGGTTCGATTATGCGCTGAGCAACTCGTTGACCACGGCATTGACTTCCTGCCCGTCGGCTTTGCCTTTGACCATAGGCATCAGCCTGGGCATGACCTTGTTCTTGTCGTGCGGGCTGCAGGCGCCTGTTTCAGCGATTACCTGTTTTACCAGTTTGACAATCTCATCGCGGCTCATCTGTTCGGGCATATAGGCTTTGAGGATAGCCATTTCAGCCTCCTCTTTGGCAGCCAGCTCGGGGCGGTTGGCCGATTTATACGCCTCTATGCTTTCCTTGCGCTGCTTTATCTCTTTGGCAATAACGCCCAGTATATCGCTGTCGGCAAGCGTGGCCTGCCTGGCGATCTCCGAGTAGTTCATCGCCGAAAGCAGCATGCGTATAACGGAACAGCGCATGCTGTCGCCGGCTCTCATGGCCTGCCTGAGATCATCGTTCAGTTTGGTCTTCAGCGGGGCATCCATTAGCTATTTACCTGTTTTGGCATTGGCGCGGGCGGCTTTAGTGGCCTGACGGCGGGCGGCAATCTGCTTGCGGGTACGCCGGGTCAGGGGTTTCTGAAAGCGTTCACGGCGGCGGGCTTCGGAGAGAACTCCGTCCTGCATTACCTTGCGGTTGAAACGCCGGATCAGGCTATCAACGCTCTCGTTGTCGCTCGAAAAAACGATTGTGGACACGTGCTTTAATCAGCCTCCTTATCTACAAACCCGGGTCTTGTTCCCGTCCCGGGCTGCCACAAACACCATA
>CAYRSY010000124.1:0-4257 GCA_964427105.1 uncultured Dehalococcoidales bacterium | reverse complement strand
GATCCTACCGATTTGTTCGGAGGGCCGTGCGGCCTGTGTTATGAAGAGCAGGCCGAATTCCAGAAAAACCCGACCTACAGGAAGGGCCGCCGCTGGCATGTCACTCAGGGAAATATGCGTGCAGGATGGTTTAAAAAATGGTGCTGCGGGGAGGAAACGCTTACCCAGCTTTGTCCGAGTGTCTGGCTGGGAGCGTCGCTGGCCGCTTTGGAAGCCGTAAAATACCTAACGGGCAAATGGGAGGTGGTCAAGGCTCCGAAGATCTGGCGTGTCGAGCTGGCGGAAAACCGCGTGGTGGCGCGCCGCTTCAGGCAACGTACGCGCCTGTTCAGCAAGCTTATCTACTGGGCTATCAATATCAAGGCTTTTGGTATAGGTGAGCGCATACGTAAAAATTCAATCGCTTCCGTAGATAAAGACCTTGCATGCATGGAAAAACAGGAAGCCTGCGGAAAATGCGCCAAACAGCCGTTCATGTGGAGACATATAATCTGATGCCTTCCCCTGCAAGCCCGCAACAGCCGCAAGCGCTCAACCTGACGGTGGGCTTGCCATTGCCGCGTGTGAGCTTTGCTCTGGATGGCGCTACGGTCGAATCTTACATCAAGTCCGTAGATGATAAGACGGCACTACACCGCAGCACGGGACTGGTTCCTCCACTGGCTATTGCCGCTATCGCTAAAAAGAAGCTGATGGAGGTTTTGCATATACCTGACGGCGCCATACAGTCTCTGGCAGCTTTTGATTTTATGAATGCGGTAAAATTGGGTGAGGACCTGCGTTGCGGCGGTGTTATCTCCGAGCACTGGGTGCGGGGCGGCGTGAATTATGTCGCAGTTGATATCCATGTGGATGGCAAAAACCGCAGACGGATACTCAAGGGCACGATGGGGTTTATACTTGCACCGTCCTGATATGGCGGCATGCGGGGCAGCTATGGCAGATATGCATGATTGGAAAAAGGGCGACCTTTTGCCTGTTATGAAAAAACGGGTTACACTGGAACATATCAGGGAGTATGCGATTGTCAGTGGTGACCAGAACCCTTTGCATACGAACGATAACTTTGCGCAGAAAACTGCCGTTGGCGGTATTGTAGCGCACGGCATGCTGACTCTGGCATACGTATCTGAGATGATGATGGCACTTTTTGGAGAGGACTGGCTTACCGGCGGGCATATGGACATCCGCTTCAAGAACCCGGCGCGCCCTGGTGACGAGTTGACGCTGGGCGGGGAAGTGGTCGGGGTCGCGAAAAGGAAAACAGGGATGACGGTTAATTGCGATATTTTTTGTGATAATCAAAACGCCCGGCCTGTTCTGGTCGGAACGTGCAGTGTTAAAATATCCCGGAAGGAGTAGTCATACAAAGTGGAAGAATCTGTTGAAGAAGCGCTGGAACGCATTGTGCTTAAAATTACGCGCAAGAAGAATATTGATTTTTCTTCCAAAACGCGTTTCGAAGACCTGAACGCCGATTCGCTGGACAAGGTTCAGATACTGGTGGCGCTGGAAGAGGCTTACGATATCGAATTGCCGGATGATGAAGTGCGAAGCATCAGCGACATGGGCGGATTTGTCGAACTCATAAAGCGCAAAATCGCGGCGAAAGGCCAGAAGGCGGGCTGATAATGCCGTCCGCAAAATTGCTTGAGGGGAAAGTAGCTCTGGTGACAGGCGGCTCGCGCGGCATAGGGCGGGCTATTACTCTCAGGCTGGCGGCGGAAGGCGCAGCGGTAATTATAAACTACTTCCGTAACAGGGAAGCGGCGGAACAGACGGCGCAGGAAGTTCGCAGGCTCGGGGTCGAAGCGGAAACCATACGGGCTAACGTCGGCGATCCTGAAAAGATCGACGCCATGTTCGATATGGTCAAGAGCAAATTCGGGCGGCTGGATATCATGGTGAACAATGCGGCTTCCGGCGTGGCGCGCCCGGTGCTTGAGCTGGATGAGCAGGCCTGGGACTGGACCATGAACATCAACGTCCGGGCTTTTCTGCTTTGCGCCCGGCGGGCGGCGGAATTGATGCCGCAGGGAGGCAGAATGATTGCCATCTCCAGCCTGGGGGCGAGAATGGTGTTGCCTTTATATTCGGCAGTGGGTGTTTCCAAAGCGGCGCTGGAATCGCTTATGCGTTACCTCGCTGTAGAACTGGCCCCGAAAGGTATTTGTGTTAACGCCGTGGCGGCTTCCGCCGTGGATACAGAGGCGCTGAAGGTTTATACCTCCGGCGGCGAACGCGGAGACTCATGGCAGAACACTCCGGCGGGACGCATGGTCAAGCCGGAAGATGTCGCCGGAGCAGTGGCCTTTTTGTGCAGCGATGATGCCCGCATGATACGCGGGCAGACAATAATAGTGGATGGCGGCTGGTCGCTCTGCCGTGAAGAAAATATATTCAGAGATACTTCGCATGATAAATCGTAGAATAGTCATAACCGGCCTGGGTGTGGTTACGCCTTTAGGCTCTGCTCTGGAAACCTTCTGGCAGGGGCTGGTTCAGGGCAGGAACGGCATCGGGCCTATAACCCTGTTCGATGCCTCGACTTTCCCCGTCAAGGTCGCCGGTGAAGCCAGAGATTTTGCCCCAACTGATTATATGGATATAAAACGCGCCGACCGCGCCGGGCGCTGCGCCCAGTTTGCTGTGGCTGCCACCCGCATGGCGATGACCTCTGCCGGACTGGATATGTCCAGAGAACAGGCGGAACGTGTGGGCATTGTCATCGGCACCAGCGGCATGCCTGAACTGCTGGCCGAGCAGGCGGATATCATCGCCAAGAAAGGCCCCATGCGTGTTGACCCTCTCATAGTGAGCAAATTCCGCGCCAGCATGGTGCCGGCGCATGTAGGGCTGGAAATCGGCGCCAAAGGACTTAATACCAGTATCAACAGCGCCTGTGCCAGCGGCAACGATGCTATGGGAACCGCTTTGACCTTTTTACGCGGCGGGCTGGCTGACGTGATTATCACAGGGGGCGCCGGCACTAACGTTACCCCGCTGGCTATCGCCGGAACCAACCGCATCGGCGCGCTTTCGAGAGAAGCCGACCCGGAAAAAGCCTGCCGCCCCTTTGATCTCAACCGCAGCGGTTTTGTGTACGGTGAAGGCGCGGGCATACTCGTTCTGGAAACTCTGGAACATGCCGAAAAACGGGGCGCGGTGATTATGGCAGAACTGGCAGGCGCAGGATGGTCTTTCGATGCCCACAGCGAGACGACCCCGCAGGCAGAGCAGGAAGCCGAAGCCATGAAACTTGCCATGCAGGATGCCGGAGTTTCTGGCTCGCAAATAGATTACATTAACGCTCACGGCACAGGCACACGGCTGAATGACCTGACGGAGACACAGGCCGTCAAGCTGGCCTTCGGCGATGCGGCGTACAGAATACCTCTAAGCTCCAATAAATCCATGATAGGCCATCTGGGATGTGCCTCGGGTTCCGTAGAGGCCGTCGCCAGTGTTTTGACTATCAGGGATAACATTATTCCTCCCACCATACATTACAAAACGCCCGACCCCGATTGCGACCTCGATTATGTTCCCAACAATGCGCGTGCCAAACAGGTGGATACCATTCTTACCAATTCCTTCGGGCTGGGCGGCCAGAATTGCAGCCTGGTTATAAAGAGGTTTGCCTGATATGGAGAATAAAGAACTCGAAGGCAGAGTGTCGCTGGTGACAGGGGCATCCGGTGGCATAGGGCGCGCCGTGGCGCTGAAACTGGCCGCGCTCGGTTCAAAGGTGGCGCTCAACTACTGGAAGCATCAGGAAACAGCTCAACAGGTAGCTCATGAAATAGAGAGTTTCGGCGGGGAAACGTTTCTCATTAAAGCCGACGTGCGGGACAGCGTTTTGGTAAAAGCCATGATGCACGCCGTGCGCGATAAATGGGACAGGATAGATATTCTGGTCAATAACGCGGGCATTCTCAGAAACGAACTCCTGCTGCGCCTGCCGGAAGAGTCGTGGGACGAGGTTATAGATGTCAACCTCAAGGGAGCCTATCTGTGCAGCAAGTTCGCTTTGCTCTCCATGATGGACCAGAACTGGGGGCGCATTATTAACATCTCGTCGGTAGCGGCTATCCGGGGCAATATCGGGCAGACCAATTATTCCGCCGCCAAGGGCGGGCTGATTTCTTTCACCCGCAGTCTTGCACGTGAAGTAGGCCCTCGCAACATCACCGTGAACGCCATAGCGCCGGGCATGATTGAAACGGATATGATGGATACCATCCCCGAAAAATATAA
>CAYRSY010000123.1:0-4289 GCA_964427105.1 uncultured Dehalococcoidales bacterium | reverse complement strand
GAAAGACTTGGGAGTTAAAATAACTTACGTCACCCAGGATCAGCAATTGGGCTCCGCTAACGCGTTGATGCAGGCGCAACAATATGCAAATGATAATTTTCTGGTACTGCCGGGTAACAAATACCTTCGCGCAGAAACTCTGTTGCCAATCATAAACGCGACAGCTCCGGCAATGCTGGTAAAACAATATAATGATCCGCTGCGTTCTTCGATAGTCAACATCGTAGATGGAAAAATCGAAATCAAGCCGCCGACTGAACGCTGGATGACACCTGTTCCCAGACAAAAAGGAATATTTACCATTGACACCCGTGTATATTGCTTCAATAAAAGCATTTTTCCTTTCCTTGAAAATGCGCCGAGCATTTATTCAGCGGTAGGTTATATGATCGATGCTGGTAATCAGGTAACAGCGATAGAGACCACTGGTGACTGGGCAGATCTGATTTATCCATGGGACATATTACATTTCAACGAATCTGTATTATCCCATATTGACTCACGCAAATCCGGCACCATAGGATCTTACGTTTCGCTGCGAGGCAAGGTAAATATAGGTGATAATAGCGTCATTCATCCCAATAGTTTGCTGTCAGGTCCATTAATAATTGCCTCAGGATGTGTGCTGGGGCCGAATGTATCGATAAACGGCCCGGCGAGCATCGGCGCAAACACAGTTATTGAGCCGTTCAGCTATATTTCCAATTGCGTCATAGGCAGCAACGTTCATATAGCGCCGGGAGCAATCATTCAAGATTCAATAATTGATGATAACACCTTTATCGGTGCCCGATTCACGGCCGTAAACGGAGAAACGGATATAAAAATCGGTGGGGAACATCATCATCAAAACATCGGCGTTATGATCGGCGAGGGATGCCAATTAGGAGCCGGTATTATCACACAGCCTGGGACGATAATAGGAAATTTCTGTACAATACAAAATCTAAAAGTCTTATCCGGCAATATCCCTGACAAAGGCCTGGTAATTTAAACAATATGTGCGGAATTGTGGGATATCTTGGGTATAAACCCGCCAGTCCAATCATTCTAAAGTGTATGGAGAAGCTGGAATACCGCGGCTATGACTCCTGCGGAATCGCGGTATTGAACGGGGAGCGCTTATCCATTCAAAAGGATAACGTCAGAGTAGCCGAATTAGTAAAGTCGATACGCCCCCCAGACGGAAGTATCGGCATAGGGCATACGCGCTGGGCTACTTGCGGTGAACCTTCACGGAAGAACGCTCATCCGCATACCGACTGCAAGCAGAAAATTGCAGTCGTCCATAACGGCATCATCAATAACTTCGATGAACTGCGCCGGATACTTGTTGCAGAAGGCCACGTGTTTACATCAGAGACAGACACCGAAGTTCTTCCGCATCTTATTGAGAAGTATTACGATGGAAATCTGGGGCAGGCAGTGTCCCGTGCAATAGAAGATGTCAAGGGTTCATACGCTATAGCCGCAGTAAGAGCAGGCGAAAATATGCTCGTTCTGGCCAAACAAAGCAGCCCGTTGATTATTGGATTATTGGATAACGAATATATTGCCGCATCCGACGAAACGCCGCTTCTCGATTTTACCGACCGGATGGTGCATCTGGAAGACGGCGATATCTGCATTATCACCCCCAAGGGTATTGAAATAAACCGTAACGGCGTCCCGACAGCGATAAAAGAAGAACGCGCCGCATGGAAGGCCTCAGACACGCAGCATGCGGGTTATGCTCATTATATGCTAAAGGAAATCCATGAGCAGCCTCGCGTCATCACCGATACATTAGCAAGCATAATCAATCCTTTCGATATATTAAAATCTATTAATACCGTCAAATTTCAGGAATTCCAATCCCTTATGATTATCGCCTGCGGCACTTCATATCATGCGGCATTGCTGGGCAAATACCTGTGCGAGGAGTTACTTCCAATAATTGTTAGAGCCGAAATCGCTTCGGAATGTATTTACTCCCCCCGATCAATGACGCATACAAACGCCATCATTATAAGTCAATCAGGGGAAACTGCGGATACCTTGCAGGCAGCCAGACGGATAAAAGCCGCAGGCCGAAAACTGATAGGCATAACCAATGTTATAGGATCTCAATTAAGCCGCATCGTTGATTTCACAGTGTACACAAAAGCCGGTCCGGAGATAAGCGTTGCAGCTACAAAGACATTTATGGCTCAAGCGATTTTACTTTATTGCATGATCATCCCACTGTGCAATGAGGACAAAATTACCAGAGATAATTTGACCAAAAATTTATATCGTATGCCCATCGTAATTGAACAGGTAATTGATAATACCTCAACCATTCAAAAAATAAGCGCTTATCTGGCTAATTTCAATAATGTTCTTTTTATCGCAAGAGGCTTCAACTATCCTATCGCACTGGAAGGTGCCTTAAAGTTAAAAGAAACCGCGTATATCCACGCAGAAGGTTATGCCGCGGGGGAATTGAAACATGGATCTTTCGCTTTACTTAATGCCGAAACACCGGTAGTCGCGATTATAGCTCATGATTCAACCCACAACGCGATGTTAAATAATATAAGAGAAATCAAGGCTAGAAAAACACCTGTAATTGCAGTGGCAGAAGAAGGCGACGAAGAGGTACGGGAACTCGCAGACTATATAATAGAAGTGCCATCCGTAAACCCGTTATTCTCTCCACTGGTGAATGTTGTTGCGCTGCAATTATTGGCTTATTACACCGCACTGGCCAGAGGATGCCCTATAGACTTCCCGCGTAATCTGGCAAAAACAGTAACAGTTGAGTAAACAGGGACAGAGCGGATAGTGAACAACGCCCATAGCATTACTATTGTCTCCATGACAAGGAGTTAAACCAGATTATGTCTAACCGCTAATCAACATCCCGACTAAAATATCAAGGCTGATATATATTCCTGCCCATAACCAACTGAACGAGCATTATGGGAAAGGTTACCAAATCATTTATGTTTTGTAAAATGTATTCCTTCGTATCAGCGGAGAACAGCCTGATACAGCATTAACTGGTTGTATAAATTGTGGCAGTCTGGACTTGTCAGGTAGTCAGGGGTTCAAATCCTCTCGCCCCGATTAGGCGCTCCCCGAGCGCGATTTTCCCTCCGTTTTCCACTCTTTTTTTACCTACCGATTATGCTTTCTGGCGACAGCCCAGCCTTACCTTATGTAATACGCCGGCTGCTTCCTTATAACAATCATAATATCAGGCAGCCGGTTTAACTCCCATGGGGCCAGAGCCCTTTGTCTGCGGCCTCCACACCCCCTCCTCCGTGATTATCGCCGTAATGTACCTCGCCGGCGTTACGTCGAACGAAGGATTTATTACCTCCACCCCCTCCGGCGCCACCCGCACCCCACCGATGCACGTCACCTCTTCCGGCGCGCGTTCCTCGATTACGATTTCCGCCCCTGTGGCGATGGATTTGTCCACCGTTGTGGTCGGCGCAGCCACATAAAAAGGTATGCCGTTTTCCTTTGCCAGCACGGCAAGCTGGTACGTGCCGATCTTGTTGGCGGTATCGCCGTTGCGCGCAATTCTGTCAGCCCCCACTATAACGGCATCCACCCCGTAATTCTGCATCACATAGCCTGCCATTGAATCGGTGATGAGCTTGAAGGGAATACCCGCCTGCTTCAATTCCCAGGCTGTTAGCCGTGCGCCCTGGCAAAGCGGGCGCGTCTCGGTGTTGAAAACCTGTTTAACCCTGCCCTGCTCATGCGCGCAGATGATAACGCCCAGCGCCGTGCCGTAACCTGCGGTCGCCAGCGGCCCTGTGTTGCAGTGAGTAAGAACTGTAGAGCCGGATTTTATAAGATCAGCCCCCAACGCAGAAAGAGCCAGGTCAGCCTTCATCTGCTCATCATGAATAGCGATAGCTTCAGACACCAGCGTCTGCTTGATTTGAGAAACATCGTCGATGCCGGATATAGCCTGCTTCATGCGCTCGATGGCGCTGAAAAGGTTGCGGGCGGTGGGACGTGTTGCCCCCATAGTCTGAAAGACCGTATCGAGCTCAGTTTTAAATATATTCAGGTCTTTGGATTTAATGCCGAGCGCGCCGAGGGCTATGCCATAAGCTGCCGCTACACCGATAGCCGGAGCGCCGCGCACCTGCATGGTTTTTATGGCGCAGGCCACATCACGGTAATCTTTAAGTTCCAGCCAGTTTTCGGCTTGTGGCAACTTCGTCTGATCAAGCAGCCGGAGTTTATCGCCCTGCCATTCAAGAGGTTGTATCATTTAATTATCTTTCTCCTATCCCTCGACGGGA
>CAYRSY010000122.1:0-4291 GCA_964427105.1 uncultured Dehalococcoidales bacterium | reverse complement strand
GTCTCAGGAGGAAGAGAGTATTGCGAGGATGATACAATCCCAGCCGTAGGGGCATGCATGCTATGCCCCTACCTAAATACATAAAACCACCGATTGCCCTTCTTTATTCAGTATGCAGATAAAACTCCTTACATCTCCATAAACGACGAGGGGCTGGATTTCTCCAGCCCCTCTCTTGATGTCATAAAACCTTATTGATTACGGATTGTAGGAGCGCATCTGCGGGCGGGCAATCCTGTCCTGCGGAATGGCCTGGCGGTTATTTATCGCCGGGCGGTTCCAGCGGCGCAGGAATGAAGGCACATCCAGCTCGTCTTCAGTCTTGATATTCTTGAGTTTTCTGGTGAACTCGTCATCCTCTTTGGTATCCCCCTCGGTCTTGTTGACAAAGCCGGTAGCGATGAGGGTGATGCGCACGTCGCCACCCATGGTCGAATCAGAGGCCACGCCGAAGATGATATTGGCATCAGGGTCAACAGCCTGCTTGATAACCTCGGCAGCTTCATTGACCTCGAAGAGGCTCAGATCAACACCGCCGACCACGTTGAACAGAACGCCCTTTGAGCCTTCGATAGTGACATCCAGCAGAGGCGAAGCCAGCGCCTCTCTGGCGGCATCCACGGCGCGGTTCTTGCCGCTGCCGCGTCCGATGGACATCCAGGCAGGGCCTGCATCCTTCATAACGGCCTTGACATCGGCGAAGTCCAGATTGATCATGCCGGGAACGGTGATAACCTCGGAGATAGCCTGAACGCCGTGGCGCAGAACATCGTCAGCCATCTTGAAGGCGGCGTCCACGCCCGTCTTGGGATCGCACAGATCGAGCAGACGGTCATTGGGGATGATGATAAGGGTATCAACCTTGCCCAGCAGGCGGGTGATGCCTTCCTGTGCAACCTGGGTGCGGTGAGTGCCCTCGAATGCGAAAGGCTTGGTGACCACAGCGATAGTCAGAGCGCCCGATTCTTTGGCTATCTGGGCTACTACGGGAGCGGAACCGGTGCCGGTGCCACCGCCCATGCCGGCGGTCACGAAGACTATGTCAGCTCCGGCAACCATCTCTTTGATTTCATCGCGGCTCTCTTCAGCCGCTTTCATGCCGGTATTGTGATCGCCGCCGGCGCCCAGGCCGCGCGTCAGTTTTTCACCGATCTGTAATCTGACGGGCGCTTCGGTAATAGCCAGCGCCTGCGCATCTGTATTTACGGCGATAAATTCAACACCCTGTATTTCTTCACGCACCATGCGGGTAATAGCATTGCTGCCGCCTCCGCCGCAGCCGAAAACCTTTATCCTGGCTCCATTGGGAACAAAACTCGTCTTTGCCATTTTTTTCTCCTTATATTCCTTCTATTATTTTATTTATTACCGGAGAACAGGGATGCCAGTTTGCTGGCCATATTGCGCAGGCGACTGCCGAAACCGCCGCCGTTGAACTCCGAAGTGCGGCCTCCGGGGTGCTTCGCTCCCCACAGGAGCAATCCAACGCCGGTGGCATAAGCCGGGTCGCATAGTGAATCGGTGATGCCGGTAACATGCAGCGGGCAGCCGACACGCACCGGAAGCTTCAGGACATCGCACCCAAGGGTTTCGATACCGGAGAGATTGGAACTGCCGCCGGTGAGCACCAGGCCGGCAGGTATTACAGATTCGTAATCAGAGCCGGGAAGCTCCAGCAGAACAAGCCTGAGAATTTCCTCTACGCGGGCATGCAGTATGTCGCACAGATCCTGATAGGAAATGCCGTGTCCGTCCTCGGATACAGGCGTGCTGCTGGCAAGCTTGTTGTCATAGACGCTCATGACGCTGCCGTAGCGCTTCTTCATTTCTTCGGCCACCTCGAAGGGCAGGCCCAGGCCGATTGCCACGTCGCGTGTAAGCTGATAGCCTGCCACAGGCAAAATGGCAGTGTGATAGATGCTGCCGTCCTTGAAGACGCAGATATCGGTAGTGCCGCCGCCGATATCGGCGATGGCAACGCCCGCCTGGCGCTCGTCCTCGGTAAGCACAGCTTCGGATGAAGCCAGCGGCTCAAGCACCATATCTTCGATGTCGATGCCGATGCTGCGCACGCATTTTACAAGATTCTGAATCGAGTTGGCCGCCGCGGTGATGATGTGGGTTTCCACATCAAGGCGGAAGCCGTGCATGCCCACCGGATTCTTGACTCCCGGCTGGCCGTCCACAGCATAGGTGCGCGGGATCACGTGCAACAGTTTGCGATCCTGGGGAACCTTGACGCTCTGCGCCGTGGACATTACGCGCTTGAGATCGTCCGGCCTTACCAGCCTGTCGTTGCGTGTGATAGCCACCACGCCGCGGTTGTTGGTGGAACTGACGTGGCGGCCTGTGACACCGACATAGGCCGACTCCACCTTGACATTGCACGCCTGCTCGGCCTTGCGGATAGAATCGCGGATGGCCTCCTTGGCGTCATTGATGTTGACCACCAGCCCCTTGTGCATGCCGTACGAAGGGGTGATACCTACTCCGACAACGCGTACACCGCCGTTATCCTGCTCGGCGATGATTGTAGCTATCTTGGTGGTACCGACATCGATAGCGGTAATTGTTGATTTCCTGCTCATGTGCTCCTCCTTAAAAGACTCCTGCTATATTTATCCCCTGCAAATTATTCATTATGTTCACATCTTCATCCCCGCCCCCTCTAGTTATAATTCATAGTCGCGCCGAAGATCATCCGCAGCTTGTCCGGGTGTCTCCAGCCGCTGTTATCTCTTCCGGCCAGCGAAGAAAGACGCTGTGCCGTTTCCTGCCATTCCTCATTGCTGATAATGCGCTCAGCCACCCTCAGCTTGGCGCTGCGCGAGCGCGGATTGGCTTTTTCTTCCGCCATGCTGGGGACGATAACGCCCTTGTGAACCAGCTTCAGGCGCGGATGATGATGGCACACGCACTGCGGCAACCCCGGCGGACAGATGCATCCCGAAGTCTCGCGCCGCAGGAAGTTCTTGACTATCCTGTCTTCCAGTGAATGGTAGCTGATTATCACCAGCCGCCCCTCGTTGCCAAGCAGGTCAACCGCCTGAGCCAGCGCCGATTCCAGATGTTCCAGTTCCTGGTTGACGGCAATTCGCAGCGCCTGAAAGGTTCTGGTGGCGGGGTGTATGCGCCCGCGTCCCGGCATGGCATGCTCTATGAGGTTTGCCAGCTGGTCGGTGGTGCGGATGGGGCGGGAACGCACTATCAGATGGGCTATCTGGCGGCTGTGCGTTTCCTCGCCGAACTCATAAATCAGGCGCGCCAGCTCGCTCTCTGAATACTTGTTGACTATATCAGCGGCAGATGTTTTCTGCCCCGGGGAAAAACGCATGTCCAGCGGCGCCCCGTGCTTGAAGCTGAAACCATGCCCGCTCTCGGAAAGCTGCATGGACGACAGGCCGAGGTCGAACAGGATGCCGTTCACAGGCTCAAAATCATTCCTGACGCATACGGCTTCCAGGTTGACGAAATTATCGTTGACAATAAGCGCTGAACTGCCGAAGCGCGCCAGACGCTCCCGCGCCGTTTTGACTGCTTCGGGATCAGCGTCCAGCCCCAGCAGCTGGCCGCCGGGCGCGCTATGCTGAAGTATCACCTCGGCATGTCCTCCGCCGCCCGTTGTGCAGTCTATATAACGCCCTCCCGGTTGGATAGACAGGGCTTCTACGGATTCCTTTAAAAGGACCGGTACGTGTGTGGTGGTTGGCATTCCGACTCCCCTAGTGCCTCTCAAGGCTCTCTATTATCTGCCAGGCGTCAGCCAGATCGGCTTGCTTTTCGCTATCCCAGGCGGCCTTGTCCCACAGCTCGATGCAGGAGTTGGTGCCGGCGACGATGATCTCTTCGCCGAGGCCGGCATATTCACGCAGTGTCGAGGGCAGGCTTATGCGGCCCTGGGCATCGATATTGGTCTGGAAAGCCGTGGCGAAGAGAGCGCGGTTTATCTTGCGCAGCTTGGAAGGCGCAAGGCCTCCGGCCGCCAGATTGTCCGCCATTTTCTTCCATTCGGCAATGGTGTAAACTGACAGGCACTTTTCGGGGCTGGGCGCCACGACAACTCCGTCCCTGAAGTAAGGGCGGAAACGGGGCGGAAAAGGCATTCGCCCCTTGTCATCTATCTTGTATTCGAATTCGCCCAGAAACATATAATTAAACCCTCTGTTCCCCACTTCTTCCCACTTTCTACCATTCTACACTACAAACACCCCGCGTTGTCAATACTTTCAACAGGAAAATTTATATATAAGTCAACATAAATAACGAAGGTACTGCCATTCGGAGCTATACA
>CAYRSY010000121.1:0-4342 GCA_964427105.1 uncultured Dehalococcoidales bacterium | reverse complement strand
TGTGCTATCATGTCTATATGCACAATGTTTATATATTTAGTAAGTGCGGTAATCGAATTACATTTGTTTTAAAGCGTGCGTAAAAAATGAAAACAAATGGCTTGAAATGGGTTTGTTGACATAAATGTTATGCCTGTGGGGAGAAACGAATTGAAAATATCGGGTGTTTTATATAGAACGATTAAAGCTGGATTAAAAAACAAAACGGTCTTTCCTGGGAGTGTGGCTCATGCCTGAATTGTTACAGCTCAAAGCTGAAAAAGGTTCGTTTCGTTTCCTCGAATAGAGCCCCTTTAAAAACGAAAACAAATAAAGGGGCACGATGCATCGTGCCCCTCTGGATAACTGCTATCCTGCCAGATTCTTCGCTTTGCTCAGAATGAGTTTGTTACTCTGCCAGCAGTGCCTTAACTCTGGCGATGGCCTCCCCCAGAGCCACCAGCTCCGCCTTTTTCTCGCTGCGCAGCTTCACTTCCACGCTGGCTTTTTCCAGCGAGCGCGGGGAGACTGTGACGCGCACGGGGATGCCCAGCAGGTCGGCGTCGTTGAACTTCACGCCGGGCGATTCCGTCCTGTCGTCGTAAAGCACCTCGTAACCCATGTCCGTCAGCTCTTTATACAGGCTGTCGGCCTGCTTTATCACGTCGGCATTGTCCATATACAGCGGGCACAGATACACCTGATAGGGCGCAACTGATTTTGGCCAGATGATGCCCTTGTCGTCGTGGTTAAGCTCGATAACGGCTGCCATCAGCCGCCCGATGCCTATGCCGTAGCAGCCCATGATGATGGGGTGGGAGGCTCCTGCTTCATCCACGAAGTTGGCGCCCATCTTCCCGGAAATGCTTATCCCCAGCTTGAAAACGTGTCCTACTTCCATGCCCCGCACCGTGCGCAGGCTTCCGCCGCAGACTGTGCAGGTATCGCCTGCTCTGGCTTTGGAAATATCGGCCACGATGTTTGCCTCGAAGTCGCGCGGGTAGTTCACATTCTTCAAATGGAAGCCTGCTTTGTTGGCTCCCGCCGCAAAGTTCGTGCCGGATGTAACGGACTCGTCAGCGGCGATTTTGACGCCTTTCAGCCCTACCGCCGAGGCAGAGCCGGGCACGATGCCGGCAGCTTTGACTTCAGCATCCGTCGCCAGTCTCAGATCGGAGGCATGTAAAACCTTTTTCAGCTTGACCTCGTTGACCTCCAGGTCGCCGCGTATCATGATGAATATCAACTCTCCGTCGGCCGTATAGAAGACCGCTTTTAGCGTCTGGATGGGCTTTATCTTGAGGTATACGGCTACGTCCTCGATGCTTTCCTTGCCGGGAGTGGCTATTTCCTCTATCGGCAGCATGGGACTGCACTCTGCCTTGGGCTTGATGCTGACGGCCTTTTCCATATTGGCGCCCAGCCCGCAGCCGTCGCACAGTATAATCTCGTCCTCGCCTATCTCGGTCAGGGCCATGAACTCCTGCGAATCCTTGCCGCCGATGGCGCCTGAATCGGCTTCGATGATGATAGCGGGCAGGCCGCAGCGTTTGTAGATGTTCTTGTACGCCTGCACCATCTTTTTATACATGACGTCGAGATTTTCCTCGTCGGCGTGGAAAGAGTACGCGTCTTTCATGGTGAATTCGCGCACGCGTATCAGGCCGCCGCGGGGGCGGGGTTCGTCGCGCATTTTGGTCTGTATCTGGAACAGGGTGAAGGGCAGGTCGCGGTAGCTCTGCACGTTGCGCGAGGCCATGTCTGTCACCACTTCTTCATGGGTGGGGCCCAGCACCAGCTCACGCTCCTTGCGGTCTTTGAGATGGAACAACGTTTGCCCCATGCCTATGTCGCGCCCGGATTTCTGCCACAGCTCGACAGGCTGGAGCGAGGGCATGTGTACCTCCTGCGCGCCGGTCTTGTTCATTTCGTCACGCACGATGTTCTCAATCTTGCGCAGTGTGCGCAGGGCGAGGGGCATATAGGAATAGATGCCTGCCGAGATCTGGCATATCATGCCGGCCCTGAGCAGCAGGCGGTGGCTTTCGGTATCGGCCTCCGAGGGTATTTCACGAAGTCTTTTGCCGAAGAGTTCAGATAGACGCATTTGATTTAAATTCCTTTCGGGAGAGTGCTATAAATATCAGGGCTACGACACCCATTACGAACGAGGAGATAACGGCGCAGATGCTTCCCGCCAGCGCCCAGCCCCAGTGTTTTTTCTGCAGGGCGAATATACCGCCGATAAGGCTTATTATGTTGGCGGCCATGTAGATTATCGAAATAACTATCAGGATAGAGCCCCATACGTGCAGGAACGGCCCGCCGTCGCCGAATATTTCGGGCAGGAATGACGAAAAGAGTCCGCCGAGGATGCACAGCCTCAAAATGCTGCCCATCAGCCCCAGAGCGCCTGCTGTGATATTCAGCACTCCGCCGGCTGTCGGCATCCATGTATTTTGCGGTTGCGCGGTTGTCCCGTCAGCCATAAAGCACCTCTCGAAATCCTTAAGGAATTAAAGCACATAATAAGGTTTTATGCCAGTAGAGACGGGCAATCCATACAGAGAAAAGCCTCAGGATATATCTGAAGCAGTTTATTATAATATTACAACAGTATTTCTGGTTACATACCGAAGCGCAAGCATTGTTAGAAGGAAATTACCTTATCCGCTTCTTTTATCCAGCTTAACAGTTCTGGCATTTTGGCTTCGATAGCTCCCGGCAAGAGCGGCATATTTTTATTCAGCCCGCAGCGTGTAAGGCAGGAGCTGCACAATTTGACAGGGACACCTTTAGACATCAGGTCTGAAAGCATGCTGCCCAAATCGGTATCATAATCGCCTTGCAAAACGTTTTGTCTGGCCAGATCTACAGAGTCATTCATCAGGAAGATGGATACGCTATCAGATGCTTTGAGAGCAAACTCAGCTAATCGCAGTGCGTTTCTGGTGACATCTGAGCCGTCGTAAGGATTTTTGTTAAGAACAATAAGCAATTTCACGGTTGCAGTTCCTCCTTTTTATCCTGTTTACCACTGGAAGAGGCTTCCCATGAGCAGTTGACAGAGTGAATTACGTGAGATATTATAACGAGCATATGTTCACTTGTCAAAGCTAAAAAGGTGGTTAGCCCTCAAAAATGTTGCAGGTGTCCGCAATGCCCGTCTTCACTTATTCAAACCCGCCAGCATACAGCTGCATTTTTCTGAATGAGGGGCGGGAAATAACGCCGGACAGGGTGCTTTCAGCTTTAGTGTGATTGCGCTACGGATGGCATTGACTGATTATCTGGATAAGCGCTGATGGGAGGAGTTTGAATGGATAACTCGCAAGTTAAAATTACGACGCTGAGCGATAATACAGCCCGGGAGGGGTTTCTATCGGAGTGGGGCTTCAGCCTGCTGGTTGAAACCGGCGGGAAACGCATTCTTTTCGATACAGGAGCCGGTGATGTAGCAGTCAGAAACGCTGCCAAGATGGGTATATCTCTGACTAAACTGGATGCGATTGTTTTGAGCCACGGCCATTATGACCATACCGGCGGATTGCTTGCAGTGCTCAAAGAAGCTGGCCCATGTAAAATAATCGCTCATCCCAATATCTGGAAAACCAGTTATTCGATTCATCCCGGCGATGAAAGTCCGCATTCAATCGGCATTCCTTTTTCAAGGGAAGAACTTGAACAGAGCGGCGCAAGCTTCGTTCTATCTACTTCTCCTGTTGATATATTTCACGGCATTATAACCAGCGGTGAAATACCTCTGGTCACGGCATATGAAAAAGTTGATGAAGATCTGCTGATCGAAAGCGAAGGAGACTTTACGCAGGACATACTGGGCGATGATCTGGCTATGATAATTACCACTCCCGATGGACTTATAGTTATCCTCGGCTGTGGACATCATGGCGTGGTCAACACTCTTTTGCAGGCGCGGACATTGATAGGGATTTCCAGAGTAGCGGCAGTCATCGGCGGGATGCACCTTTATTCAGCTCAAGAAGAACGCGTAGATAATACGATTGCCGGATTGAAGAATATGGGTGTTGAAAAGCTGATTGTTTCTCATTGCACAGGGAAACAGGCGTCGGAACGGTTAAAGCAGGAATTTGGCAAAGCATGTCTGTTCAACTCGGCTGGATCGCAGTTTGCGCTGCCCTGAGCAGCGCAAATATCAGGGCATAGAATTTATCGGGTATTCGGTGGCTGCCTTGTGTTAATTGAGGCCAGAGCCGCAGTATAAAAGTCATAGGCTTTCCTGCTGTAAAGCACGAAGATAACCTCCCTGACGGATGTGGCGTTCTCCTTGAGAAATCCCGCTACGGCTCCGATGGCCACATTTGCCGCTTTATCGAGGGGGTAT
>CAYRSY010000120.1:0-4381 GCA_964427105.1 uncultured Dehalococcoidales bacterium | reverse complement strand
GGAACTGGATGCAATCGGGTCAATCTGACAAATTACTGATTCTGCAAATATCAGTCATAACTGCAATCCGACTCCCTGTGTATTCTCATTCCGCTTATTCCCACCTGCCGATCAATTTCTATCCGAGTTTATGTTAAACTTACTGTTATCGGAGCGTTGCAGCTTTCGTTCTTTACAGAATCATGCTGTACCCCCCTTATCATGTCCAAGACTGGCGGGGTAAAGAGCATGGACTAATTGCAGTTGTGCGCCGGCTGATGGACGCGCTCCAGCGCAATGGCAAGCAGTCTAAACATCCCCAAAATGATACCCGCCAGGCGAATCTTCAATCTGCGGGGTTTCTCTCTCTTCAGATAAACCCCGCGTTCATGTTGCAATGCAAGCCTGTCGTGCATCAAGCCCATGCCACCCATACGAAATTCGCTCATTATTGAAATCATAAGTTAATTCTCCTGATTACCCTGCTTTGCGGGTAATTATACTCTCATGCATCAGACAGGATTTGCCTTCAATCCGCTGCATTGAATGCTACTCGGCGTGTATTTTCACCGTTCCTTTGCCGTCATCTATATCCACTTCCAGATCGCTCAGCGCAGCCAAAAGTGCCTCCATATCCTCTTCTTTCAGATTTTTGATGTTCATTTTTATCCCTTTGTCACGCAGCGCCTTGTCCACTTCGCCAGATGCTTCTTCCGGGATTAAAGAAGTAAACTTCATGCCGGCGCGGATAAGAGCTACCGGCACCTTGATATTTACCTTATCCGGTTTGCCGGTTTCATCATCATTCAAATGGTCCACTACAACCCTCAGATAACTTATCTTCCGGCCTGCAATCTCTGAACTCTTTCCAGCATCGGATCCGGATTCTCCCCCCAGTGCCGAAAGTAATTTCGCGGCTTCATCCACGCTGATTTTACCTGCGGCCAGCATTTCCAGTATCTTTTTCTTATTTTCAGACATCTTGTTCTCTCCTATATAAAATTAACCAGTACGTTCCCGTCTTCATTATGGACATCGACCATCAAACCGCGTGTTTTAAAGATAACGTTCCAAACATAAGGCAATACCAGAAGCGGTATCCTGGCGTTTCCGATTGGCCATAGCACAAGCGCTGCTATCAGTAAAAAAGGAGCAGCAATCAGCGAGATGGCTAAAAGCAACGGATATACCAGAAAAAGCGGCAACCACAACCCCCATCCCCCTGAATCATTTGGAAACCTGAGGTGCAGCAGCATTGGCGGCCAGTTCATTTTTCCAACCTCCTTATCGCTTCTTCCACATTTATTTCGCCTTTCTCCAATTCTTCCAGAACATCATCGCGGACATCTCGCGGAGCAGGCGCATTGAACTCAACCATTTTCAGGCGTTCAGCCAGCTTCTCCAGACGACCTTTAACCGTAGGGTAACTAATACCGAAAAAGCGTTCCATGTCCTTTATGGAGCCGTGACACCCCACAAAAGCCGCCACGAAAACCTGATCATCGGCAGAAAGCTGCGCCAGCGGCGGCAGACTGAAATTTCCTTCAATTGCAATACCGCTATCTGCCAGCCGCACCCTTTCCACAACTATAGGCGCCCCATCGGTTAGTTTAGTCAGATCATTCCATTCTTTATTCATTTTCGACCTCTTTTTGATTTATTAAATTTAAGTTAGCACATTATATTAATTTTGTCAATATCTTTTTTGATATTTTTAATTATTTTATTTGCCTTTATTAATTATTTCAATATTTTCTCCGACTAGCCACATGAGTTTGCCGTACAAACACATGGAAGAATGCAAGCCAGTCTTGCACTCAATCCGTTATATATGCTTGAATATAGGGCGCATGAAGACTTTCCTCGGACTGGATATAGGTTCCGTAAATATTAAAGCCTGCTTGATAGATCAGGACGGAGAACTGCTTAAAAAGGAAATAACCCGCATTACAAGCGACCCCGTCTCAGCCGTCAACAGGGCTATGGAAGGTTTGGGCAACACTGAAATAACAGGGCTGGGAGTATCTGGTTCGGGCAGTTCGGTGATCCCTTCTTCCTTCAATGCAGGAGAATATACTTCTCCGCTGGCTGTAGCAGCGGGGCTGCTGCATAATCACCCTGATGCCAGAACGATTATCCAGCTAGGAGGGCACAGTTCACTGATAGTCCGGCTGGAGGACGGCCTGAAAAAGCCATGGAAGGTGGTCACTAACCCTCTGTGCGCGGCAGGCACCGGCAGGTTTATCGAACAGCAGGCCTACCGCCTCAGCATCAGCATGGAAGACTTTTCGCGTCTGGCGCTGGAGCATAACGGGTCCGCCCCCAGAATCGCCGCCCGCTGTAGTGTTTTCGCCAAGAGCGACCTGATACATCTTCAGCAAAAGGGCGTGGCGTTGCCCGCCATGCTTTACGCCCTGTGTGAATCAGTGGCCCGCATGGTAGTGTCGCTGAACACTGGCATTTTCGATGAGCCCGTTTATCTGGTTGGCGGCATGTCCGCCGGATCGGCTATCGTAAAAGCTATAGAGGAAGCCGTATCGGAAAGAAACGGGCATGAAGTTAAGGTCAATGTACCCGATGGAGCCAATTTTACCGAAGCCCTGGGCGCGGCTCTGCTCGCGAGAGATCGCCAATCAACCATTTCTTTTCCCATCCTTCATACAGAAGGACAAAACTCTTTCCAGATGTCTCCACTGCCAGCTGTCGAGAAAAGAGACTCTCAGGCGGCCTTATTTGTCACATCAGGAACCAGAGGCTATCTCGGCGTTGACATCGGCTCCACCAGCACCAAGGCTGTCATACTCGATGAAACGGGCAAGCATGTCTTAGCCAAAACCTATATTATGACATCCGGCAGGCCGGTTGACGCCATACGCCAGGTTTCACGTAATCTGCTGGAAAAAGGCGCCGGCATGGTGGATATAGCGGGCGTGGGAGTGACAGGGTCTGGCAGATATCTGATAGGGCATTTTATCGGTGCTGACCTTGTAAAAAACGAAATCACGGCTCAGACCAGAGGCGCAGTTGAGATAGACCCTGATGCCGATATCATCGAAATTGGCGGGCAGGATTCCAAACTGGTCATCAAGCGCAAGGGCGTAGTGGTGGACTATCAGATGAACAAGGCCTGCGCCGCCGGTACCGGCAGCTTTATAGATGAACTGGCGGATATGCTGGGTGTAAAGGTAACCAACGGCGACTTCGCCCGGCTTGCTTTCAAAGCGCCTCACACCATTGACCTGGGCACGCGCTGCGCCGCTTTCATGGGGCAGTCCGTGGCGATGGCGCAGCAGGAAGGCGTGCCGCTGGAGGTAATAGCCGCCAGTCTGGCAGGTTCTATCGCCAAAAACTACCTATCCAAAGTTGTCGGGCACCGCAAGCTGGGAGACAAGGTAATTCTGACCGGAGCCGTATTCTACAACGATGCCGTGGTGGCGGCCTTCCGCGAACAGCTTGAAGACAGGCTGGTAAGTGTGGCTGAACACTGCGAGGTATCAGGTGCTATCGGGGCAGCTCTGCTGTCTAAAGAGGCCGCCTGTGAGGCAAGCGCCTTCAAGGGGTTCGAGCGGATTATAGAACAACCCTGCGACCTCTCCACTTTTATATGTCAGGCATGTGACAATAACTGCACCATTACCAGAATGTCTTTGGAGGGAGAGGAAAACAGTTACTACGGAAGCCGCTGCGATCGTTATGACAGCAGTCATGGGATGAAAAAACAGCGCACGTTTTTCGATGAACGCGATAAATTACTCTTTAAAGATTATAAAGAGACAAGCGGCAAGAAAGTTTCCATCGGCATTCCGCGCGCCCTGCTCACCTACGACTTCGCGCCGCTATTGATAGGCTTTTTGAACGGGCTGGACGCCCGCGTAGTTGTTTCCGGCAAGACCACCGCCGCAGTCATCGCCAAATCCGGGGAGATAGCCTATAGCGACAGTTGTTTTCCGCTGAAACTGATGCACGGCCACGCAGCCAGCCTTAAAGGCAAGGCAGATTATATACTGTATCCGTCAGCCATCCGGCTGGGATTGAAAGAGGGAGACAGCAACCAGAAATACACCTGCCCGCTGGTGCAGTCCGCGCCTTTCATCGTGCGTGAGGTGCTGGGGCTGGGCAAACGGCTCATCGCTCCTGTGCTGGATTTCAGTCTGGGAGATGGCGAGGTTATCGCCAACCTGACCGCAGCGGCACAGGAGATGGGTTTTAGCCTCAATACAGGGAAACGGGCGGCGCTGGCCGGAATAGAAGCGCAAAACAGATTCTATTCAGAGAGAGACGCCCTCGGCACAAAACTGCTGCAAGAGTTGCGCGGCAGCGGTAAAACAGGAGTGGTGATCCTTTCCCGCTCTTACATGTCGCAGGATTCCGGGGCTAACCTGGGAATTGCCGAAACGCTGGC
>CAYRSY010000119.1:1930-4453 GCA_964427105.1 uncultured Dehalococcoidales bacterium | reverse complement strand
AAAGAAGCCAAAGAGGGCGTGCAGACACGCCCTCTTTTTTGTTCCAGGCTGAGCGCGATGAGGCTCAGGCTATCGCTGGTATAACCCTACAAGTTCAGTCTCTTCCAGTATATGCCCCTGCATAACGACAAGCGCCTGCTGGCGGCTTGCGCCTCTGCTCAGGTTTAACGGACGGCTGAGAGCATACAGGGTGAAATGATAATGATGTGCCTTGCCGGGAGGAGGCAGGGGCCCCATGTATCCGATATCTCCGCCATCATTCTTTCCCTGAACGGCCCCGTTCTCCAGCCGGTCGCGCCGAGCCACTCCTTCAGGCAGGCCATCGAGGTCAGCGGGCAGATTGAATATCCCCCAGTGAGTGAAGCCGCCTGGTCTGGCGGCATCCGGATCATGCACTATCAAAGCCAGCGAGGCTGTGCCTTGCGGGACGCCGCTCCAGGCCAGGGGAGGAGAGATGTCTGCGCCGTCGCCTGTATACCGGGCGGGGATATATCCCCCATCCGTAAACACCGGGCTGCTTATAACAAATGCCATATGCTGCCTCCTTTTTAAAGAGATCAGATGCGGTTGGCTATCTCCTTCAGGCTGCCGATCTTGTCGGCTGCGGGTACATCGTCGAAAAAACCGCCGCGGTCGATAAGCAAAGACTGCATGCCGGCGGCTCTGGCTGCCTGCACGTCAACCACCCACTGGTCGCCGACATAAAGCGCCTCTCCGGCAGCAATTCCTGCTCGTTCCGCTCCCTTATGAAAAATCTTCGGATCAGGCTTGCTAACCCCTGCCTCCTGGGAAGTCATGCAGACTTTAAGCAAAGGTAAAACACCCAGTTTATCAAGCATTGGAGAAATATCCTTGTCAACGTTAGAAATAAGCCCCAGCAACAATTTCCTCTCCGAAAGAGTTTTCAGGGCTGGCAAAACATCTTCAAAAAGGGCCATTTCATATCTGGTTTTCTGCATATCCTCCAGTATGCCCTTGATGATTTCAGGATCAGAGGGAATGCCGGCCTCATCGAGAACAACCCTATAGTACCCCGTCCATAGCGCAAAAGTTTCTTCCCTGTTTCTGTCCTTGAGCGCTTTTTTGGCTGCCTCTCGGTAAAAATACTCATCTGCTGTCACCATCGGCCGCCTGAAAGTTTTGACAGAAACATCCCTGCCCATGCGTATGAGCGTGCCTGCCAAAGTCTCTTCACGAGGCGGATCGTAACCTATCAGAGTGTGATACAAATCGAAAAATACAGCTTTAATCATGGCACCTTTATTCCGTTTCAAATAATACGTCAGCCCTCTCATTCTAAACAAAACGGGAATGCGTGTAAAGAAATCCCAGTCTTCAATATGGCGATTCATCAAACACAGGTCTAAAGCTTCATAAGTATTGACAGATACCCATACGTAAGATAGAATACGGCGGATACGTAAAACTTATCTAAAATATAAAAGGAACAATAGTTTCGGCATGCGTCCAGGTAAATTTCATGCCCGCATATTGGACAGCGCGGTAGAAAGCAGGCTAAGACAGGAGCTAACATGGTTAATACTACCAAAAAATCAAATGAAACAAGAACAACTGTGGGTGTAAAACAGAGCACCAAGGACAAGCTTGACAACAACCGCGCCCCCGGACAATGCTACGATGGATTTATCTGCCAGCTCGTTGATCTCTGGGAACAGAATATAAGCGACAGCAAAAAGAAATCACGTTAGCCTTGCCCTGTGTGAAGCTGAAAACTACAGGGAATAATCCCTGGTACTATATATTTTATATCCATGCCGCGCATCACCCCGGCCGGGGTGGTGTTGTCAAAGACAAGTTTTACAGGGCAATTCCTTTATTGCCCGATCAGAATAAATGCCTAAACCTTACATCCACCAACGCGTATATGACCTCTTTTTGAGACGTTTTATTATAAATCCGCCGCCGGATTCAGCCAGCATTTTACTATTCCCCACACAAAAAGACCGGAAATCAGTATTTACCCCTACCATACCTCACCAATAGTACCAGATCCCGTCCGAAAATATATTCCTCTCCATTTTCATCGAATTGCGCATCCGTAATTCCCTTGACATGCAGGCTTATAATTAAATTGAAGACGTGCGTATTACTCCAGATATACGTATGCTGCGTTATACAACGGCTGACTGCAGTCTCTGCAAGTTGACCAGTCAGTCGCTACTCTGTTCGGTGCTCGATATATAAATCCCCGCCAATTAAGGATTAAGCGGGGAAAGGGAGAAAAAGCGTGATTAAGAAAATATCGTGTGTTTTGTTCGGGCTGGTAATAATATTCGGGCTGAGCCTTGCCATGTCTTTGCCTGCTATGGCGAAAATAGATAACACAACCTGGTATGTGGCGCCTACCGGCAGCGACACTTACGGCGACGGTTCCGAGACATGGGTTGATAATGACACAAGCGGCGGCTGGAGCACGGGAGATAAGGGACCATGGCTGACCATCCAGTATGCCGTAACTACTGCAGCCAGCGGTGATACTATCAACGTGGCGGCGGGAACATA
>CAYRSY010000119.1:0-1830 GCA_964427105.1 uncultured Dehalococcoidales bacterium | reverse complement strand
GGTATCTGGACAGGCTCGAACAATATTATCAGAGACAATACAATAACCTGTTCCGCTACAACCCAGTTCGGCGGTATATATATAAGCGGGTCCGGCAATATTATCGATAACAATACGATAACAGACTTCACGGAGTACGGCATTTATGTTAATGGCGGAGACACTCCGGTCAATCAAAATAATACCATCACAAAAAATACTCTCGTAGGTGACATGACCGATGAAAATGGTAACGGTCTTTTCCTATATAACTCAGGAGGAAATACTATTGGCGGCGCTTCGGCTACGGATGGGAATACGATCAGTCTAAAACCGCATTCGGAAGCATCACATTCGTATTGGTATGGAATACAAATTCTTACAAATCCTGATGGATATGTAACCAGCAACACTATCCAGAACAACAAGTTCGATGGCGGCGACAGGGTTATAGAAGTTCAGGGTTTTGTCGGAGGAACAACAACATTCTCCGACAATATCATAGGCGAAACAACCCCGCCGAGCCGTTTTGGTGTCATGATTAACGGCGGCAGCGCGGTCATTTCAGGCAATATCTTCCATAATGTACCGGGGCCGATCCGGTTTGGCCGTTCAGGCGGCGCAGCCGACATGAATATAACAATCACAGGTAATACCTTTAACGGCGGCTGTAATGAAGTAGGCGCAATTTATGCATCGAGTTTCGATTCCGCCGCAATCCACCAGAATAGTTTTAATCTGGCAGCGGGACGGAAAGCGGTTGTAAATTCATACACCAGTACGATTCTTGACGCCACCGGCAACTGGTGGGGAAATGCCAGCGGGCCTTACAATGCTATAACCAATGCCGGCGGTTTGGGGGCTGAAGCCAATGATTATGTTGATTACTCTCCGTGGTGGGGAGCCAACTATGTCGGCGATGCCCATACCACCGCGTGGACATGGCATACCAACGATTCTATTCAAGCTGCCATTAACGCCGCCACAGCAGGAGATACCGTTGTAGTAGAAGACGGGACATACAATTACGCAGGGGAGGGATCTCCCGCGCCTTCCGGACTGATTAAAGTAACCAAAGCGCTTACCATCAGGGCGGCAGACGGAGTCCGGCCGGTAATCGATGGGACAGACTTCGATGGAGTGTTTAAAATTCATCCTTCAGCCCTCAACCCCGGCGATACAGTAATCATCGAAGGTTTTGAAATAACGGGCAACAGCACCACCGATATAGCCATCACAATGCAGGGATGCTTCGACGTAACCCCTGCACAGGTGATCATCAGAAACAACTGGTTCCACGGCATGAACGCAGGCATTGATTTCTGGGGGGCCAGTTCCTACCTGCCAACGGGATGGACCAGCGCGGTGACAAACGTTGAAATTACAGGTAATAAATTTTACAGCCTCGGCCAAGACGGAGTAAGCCAGGGTTTCGGCATCATGCTTGAGGATCTGGCAAACTGGACAACAGCCGGTAATGCCTATGCCGCCGTGGTAGAGAACAACGAGTTTTACGATATTTACGACGGGAGCGGAATAGACTATGGCGTGGGAATCGTAATACCAAGAGCCAACGATAGCTGGGAAGCCGCGAATACCAATATTTCCGGCAATAATTTTACAAATATTTCTATCGGCATAGCCATACTCGATGGAGACGTCACACACGCGAATATCAGCAATAACATTTTCGAGATACCATCCGTATATGCAGTTACGGTTTCAAGCATAGATAACGGCCCTGTCAACGCCGTCAACAACTGGTGGGGTTCCGCTAACGGGCCTGCCCATGCCGGCAACACCTTCAATACCGGCAGCCAGGGCAGCGCCGCCAGCGATTATGTCAATTAT
>CAYRSY010000118.1:0-4457 GCA_964427105.1 uncultured Dehalococcoidales bacterium | reverse complement strand
TGCGCAGCTACTGGAAACTGATAAAAAGCTGGCAAACGGGGCTGCTGATCATAAGCGGCCTGGCAGGTTACATGAGCGCCGGCAACCAGGCAACCAACTGGCGTATTGCGCTTATGCTGGCTTTGATTCTGTTCCTGTCTATCAGCGGCAGCACAGTTCTTAATATGGTTTATGACCGCGATATAGATGCCAAAATGTTGCGCACCTGCCGGCGGCCTCTGCCGTCGGGAGTTGTGAGCGTTAGAGAATCCCTGATACTGGGATTGCTGCTGTCAGCTTCAGGTTTAATCTGGGCTTTCCTGCTCAGTCCGCTGTTCGGTGCCGTCATAGCGGCAGGATTATTCTTCGACATGGTAATTTACACCATCTGGCTCAAGCGCCGCACGCCCTGGGCTATTATCTGGGGCGGCATCGCGGGGGGAATGCCGGTGCTGGCAGGACGCGTGTTAGGCATCGGTCACTTAGACGCGATTGGATTGATGCTTACTCTGGCGGTTCTTTTCTGGATACCCACGCACATCGTCACTTTCAGCATTAAGTACAAAGATGATTACCGAAAGGCAGGCGTTCCGGTCTTCCCCAACACCCACAGTGAAAAAACAGTTCAAATCATCATCGGGCTGTCCACCTGCCTGTCGGTTGCGGCATTGTTATTAAGCGCATGGCAAATGGGTTTGCAGCCGCTCTGCCGTTACATTATCATCGCGCTGGGAGTTGTGTTAATAGCTTGCGCCGTGATCAGCGTGCTCGGCAAATCCACCAGACTTAATTTTGCGTTGTTCAAAATGGCATCGGTATATATGCTGGCAACCATGCTGATAATCATGCTGGACTTTGGAACGAATTGGTGATTGACACGTCTCTCCATCAGGCATAGTATTAAATCAATCAATAATTGAGCGATAAAAATGACAGCTTTAAAGGTTATCGCTAATACCATTCTGAGCCTGCTGCTGTTCCTGTGCCTTATCCTTATGGGAATAGCGGTAACACTCAATGCCACCGCGCTCAGTTCGAACTTCGCAACAGGACAGATAAACAAGCTGGATGCCGTAACGCTGTTCAACGAAGAAGTCCTCCCTGAATTGCAGCAAAACGAAACATTTCAAGATTATCCCGAATTCATAACCAGCCTTCAAACATCAGTGGAAAACAACACCCCCGCCCTCAAAAGCGCAGTCAACCGCGCTGTGAGGGATGTATACGGCTATGTTGCAGGGAGTAAAGGCCTTAACCTGCGCCAGACGCTCAAGGACAGTCTGCTGGACCCCGGACTGGCCGCCGCCATCCTTCATGACATAGACATCTCGCTGATCATCCCCGATCTGCTTAAAGAAGAAATGCCTTTCAGTTCGGTAGAGATAGCCGGAAATATAACCGACCTCTCTCCCTACCTGGACGAAGTTGCAACAGTTATCGAGCCCGAATTAAAGCAGCAGTTAATAGACCATATTCCCGCCCTGTACAGCTATCTGCTGGGTGAGAGTTCCGCGTTTGAGATCAGCATCGCCATAAATCCGCTTGTTGAGGATATAGGCGCCGCGCTGAAATCGGCCGTTCTGGCCTCCCCTCCCGCAGCCCTTGCCTCCCTGTCGCAGGATGAACTCTCGCTGGCATTCGATGCCGCATGGCCGCAAACCCGGGCTAAAATACCAGCGGACATCGTTATCGGCTCCGAAGAAATGGGAATAGATCAGCCTGATGGAATCTCACAGACTCTGGATGATGCCGAAGAGAATCTCGCGCAGGCGAAAGAATGGGTCGGTTATTACCGACTGGCTTTCTGGGGGCTGGTATTGCTGACGCTCCTGTGGATAGGCTTGATAATCCTCGTCAACCGGGATGTGAGAATAAATTGCCGGCTTATCGGAGGGCTTTTCGTCACCTATGGCATTGGAGAGACAATCGGCATACTTGTCTCGCGCGGCTTTATCCGCAGCCTTGTTCTGTCAGAGTTCGATGCGCCCGCGTCTCTGCAATCCTGGGTATCACAACTTATTGCCAGCCTCACAAACCCGCTGCTCATCTTCTCAATCTGCTGCGCCGTAACCGGAGTAATTTTGATAGTCCTGTCGTTCTTCTATCACCGCGCCCCGTCAATATCGGCACAACCGGAAACAGCATAACAACGCCCCTCGGACACAATCTCACAGCCATACTGAATATCTGCAATTTTCTAAAAAACAGGCCGTTATGCTATGCTATTAAAATATCACGGGAGAATAAATGAAACTCGGCTTCTCAGAAATACTATTCCTTCTGCTCATCATAGGTGTTGTGCTGTTTGTTATCCGGGGCAACCCCTTAGCTAAAACTGCGCAGCCCCGGCAAAAGCCAATCGTCAGACAACCTACCGCAGACGAACTCGAGGAGCAGCGTATTAAAGACAGCCGCAAGAAACGCCTGCGCTGGGCGGGCGGGGCTTTCCTTATTGTCGGCATCATTATACTGGCAGGAACATTAAAGATGTTCCCTCTTCTATTCAGCTGGTACGGCCTCGCTGCCCTGATTCTCATTGCAGGCATCGTTGCCATTGTCCTTTCCGCGCGCCGTTAGCCCTGCGCTTGACAGCCCGTTAAACGGATTGTAAACTGCCTTTCAGTCACCCTTTACGGAGATTAAACTAATCGTATGAAAAAAGTCGGTATCGCCTATCATCCGCTAAATGCCCGCGCGCCGGAAATGACACGCAAACTAACCGCAATCCTGAAGGCCTCGGGATTGGAATACTGGGAGTGCTCAGCCTGGGATTCCCCGGCATTATGCCCGTATTTACCGGGCACCGACCTGATACTCACGGTAGGCGGCGACGGCACCATTCTGCGCGTGGCGCACGCCCTCGACGGCGCCGATATTCCCATAACCGGAGTTAACCTCGGGGTATTGGGATTTCTCACGGAAATACAGCCTGATGAAATCGGGGAAAAGCTGCTGGCGCTGCTGGCGGGCAATGGCCGCATTGACGAACGCGCCATGCTCGAAGCCGAGCTGGTTCAAACAGTAAAGGGCAAAACGGTAACGCAAAGTTTCCACGCCCTTAATGACGTGGTGATGGCCAGAGGAGCCATAGCCCGCATAATAGAGGTTACCGCCAGCATTGACGGCACAGTGATGGATAAGTACAAGGCCGACGGCGCGCTGGTCGCCAGCGCCACCGGCAGCACAGGATACGCGCTGGCAACCGGAGGCCCCATACTTAACCCGCAATCCACCGACCTGCTGCTGGTGCCCATCCTGCCGCATCTTTCCATGTCTCATCCGCTTGTGCTCACCTGCAACAATGTGGTCAATCTGAAGCTTGCTACCAACAATCCCTCCACGCTTTCCATAGACGGGCAAACCAGTATCGAGCTTCACGACGGCGCCAGCGTCACAGTAAGGGCCAGCGCCAAACGCACACGTTTCCTCAGGTTAAACCCGCCCGGATATTTTTACGCCTCGCTGGGACAAAGATTAAGGGGATAATTTATGACATACAAGATTGAAAAAGCCGGAATCAAGGACGTAGTGCAGATACATAAACTCGTCAATACATTTGCAGAGCGAGGTGAAATGCTGCCGCGCCCGCTGTCGGAATTATATGAAAATCTGCGGGATTTTTTCATAGCCCGCGAAGATGACAAGGTCATCGCCTGTGCAGCACTGCATATCTCGTGGAGCGACCTGGCAGAGGTAAAAAGTCTGGCCGTCAGCGAAGAACACCGCAAGCAGGGGCTGGGTGACATGCTGGTTAAAGCCTGTCTGGATGAAGCCCGCTCTCTGGGCATACCAACCATATTTGCGCTTACCTATGTAAAACCCTTCTTCCAGAAATGCGGTTTCAATGAGGAAGACAAGGCTACGCTTCCTCACAAGATATGGGGCGAGTGCTACCGCTGTCCCAAGTTCCCCAATTGCGACGAAAGCGCCCTCATCTACAGGATAAAGTAGCATGACGGAATACCGCACGCTCTCCAGCAAGTATATATATCAGGGAAGCAGCATACGCCTGCGGCTGGACAACGTAATGCTGCCGTCCGGCAGGGAAACCGTGCGCGAGGTAATCGAACACAACGGCGCAGTGGTTATCGTGGCGCTGGATGCGGAGGGTAACGTGCTGCTGGTGAACCAGTTCAGATATGCTGCCAACAAGGAACTGCTGGAACTGCCAGCCGGAGGGATAGATGACGGCGAGACTCCGGAGCAGACCGCCCGCCGCGAGATGCAGGAGGAAACAGGTTACTTCCCCGGCAAACTGGAAAGCATGGGGGGCTTCTATTCCGCGCCCGGCTACGCCGCTGAATTTCTATGCCTGTTTCTGGCGACGGAACTGACGCCCGCGCGCCTTGTCGCCGAAGACACCGAAGAGATAAAGCTGGTCAGAGTACCGCTCAAAGAGGCGGTGGAGATGATACGCACAGGCGAGATACAGGACGCCAAGAGCATAGCGGGGCTGCTGTACTACGCGGCATTCAGGG
>CAYRSY010000117.1:1762-4497 GCA_964427105.1 uncultured Dehalococcoidales bacterium | reverse complement strand
AGCAGCGTCAGGTAATCGCTCTCTTGTTGCATGATACCGGGCGGGTTGTTCGATGCCATCTCGGTCTGGTACAGGTTGGATATGGTTAACGCGTTATTCAGAACCGCGCAATCTCCGCCGTAGCTGTTCACGGATGCGTTGCCGCTAAAATGCTCCGCGTCCGCGTCGAAAACGAGCTTGATGGCGGTGGATGGCAAGAGGGATTTTTGTTGTGAGGCGGGCCCGTAGGACTCCAGATGCCATGAGGTGGCATTTAGACTGGCAGCCCTGGTTTTCTCAAAAACCAGAACCTGTCCGTCTTTACAGTTGATGGTCAAGTTGTCGCCGTCAATCTCAAGTCGCTCCGCTGTTTTCAGCAGGTTGAAGTAGTTGTTTTCCTGAATCATGGTGCCGGGCGGGTCGTCGTTGTTCATTTTGGTTGAACCGAGGTTTGTAACGGTGATGTTGCCGCCGTCAATCACGCAATCAGCAAAATAATCGTTGCAGCCCCCGTTGCCGGTTATGCGGGTGGCATCGGCGTTGAAATCGAGGGTGATAGTAGTGCCGTCCAGGATAGTTGCGGGCGATGCCTGCGCTCCGTATTCGACAAGCTGCCAGAAGGTTCCTTTCAAATCGCGGTCGTGAGAAGCGCAGCCCGATGCGCCGATGCTCATAACGGCGATGGTCAAAATAGATGTTAGCGCGAACAGGCGTTTCATATTTAATGTCTCCTATACCAATATAACGCTTTTTATGCGTTCAGGATAGCCTTTTAATCTTCTTTTCTTATTGCGCCTCATCGGGTCGCTTGCTACAATAGGTTAATTCATCTGTTACGAGGGGAATCCTATGATTGAAAAGTACAATCCAGCCGAAATTGAGCCGAAGTGGCAGCAGCGCTGGGCGGACAGCCATCTCTACAAGGTAGATGACAACAATCCCGCCCCCAAGTGGTATGCCCTTACAATGTTCCCCTATACCTCCGGCGACCTGCACATAGGCCACTGGTATGCCATGGCTCCTTCGGACGTATATGCCCGCTTCAAGCGTATGCAGGGGTATAATGTGCTGCATCCCATCGGCTTCGACGCCTTCGGCCTGCCTGCGGAGAACGCCGCCATCAAGCGCGGTATCCATCCCAAAACATGGACTATGTCCAATGTCGAAAACATGCGCAAGCAGCTTAAAAGCATCGGCGCTATCTACGACTGGGACAGGGAGGTTATCACCTGCCAGCCTGAATATTACAAATGGACGCAGTGGTTTTTCCTGAAGCTGTGGGAGGCCGGGCTGGCCTACCGCGCCAAGGCCCCGGTGAACTGGTGTCCCAAATGCCAGGCGGTGCTGGCTAACGAGCAGGTGGTTAACGGCGGCTGCTGGCGCTGCGATACGCCGGTTGTAAAACGCGATCTGGAGCAGTGGTTCTTCCGTATAACCAGGTATGCCGACGAATTGATGCGGCACGATGGGCTGGACTGGCCGGAGCGCATCAAGACCATGCAGGCCAACTGGGTGGGGCGCAGCGAGGGCACGGAAATCTCGTTCGCGCTGGACTGTCCCGGCGTGGATGAAAAAGAGATAAGAGTATTCACCACGCGCCCGGACACTGTCTATGGCGTTACCTTTATGGTGCTGGCACCGGAAAATCCGCTGGTTGAGAAAATCACCGCTCCCGACAGGAAAGCCGATGTCGAAGCGTATATCGACAAGACGCGCCGCAGCACGGAGATAGAACGCCTCTCTACTGAAAAGGAAAAGGACGGCGTTTTCACCGGGGCCTATGTCATAAATCGCCTGAACGGTGACAAGGTGCCCGTCTGGATAGCCGATTACGTGCTGGCGTCCTATGGCACGGGGGCGGTCATGGCTGTTCCGGCGCATGACGAGCGCGATTTCGCCTTTGCCACTAAATACAATTTGCCTATCAAGGTGGTCATCGCTCCTCCCGGCTGGGATGAAAAACCACTCGACGCCGCCTATATAGAACCGGGGGAAATGGTCAACTCATGCCAGTTTAACGGGGTTGAGAGCATGGATGGCAAAGCCGGGGTATCCGAATATATCGAACAGCAGGGCTGGGGCAAGCGCACGGTAAGTTATAAACTGCGAGACTGGCTGGTATCGCGCCAGCGCTACTGGGGCGCGCCTATACCCGCCGTCTATTGCGACAAATGCGGTATAGTGCCTGTTCCTGAAAAAGACCTGCCGGTGCTGCTGCCAGACGACGTGGAGTTCAAGCCTACGGGCGAATCACCGCTGAAGTATAACGAGGCTTTCGTCAATACCACCTGCCCGAAATGCGGCGGGGCTGCCAGGCGCGAGACGGATACCATGGACACCTTCATGTGTTCTTCGTGGTATTTCCTGCGCTACACCAGCCCGCATTATAACGAAGGCGCGTTCAGTCCTGAAATGGCGCATAAATGGATGCCCGTTGACATATACACCGGCGGCGCGGAACACGCTGTGATGCACCTCTTCTATTCGCGCTTCTTCGTAAAGGCGCTGCGCGATATGGGGCTGGTCGAGTTCGGCGAGCCATTTAAACGTCTTTTCAACCAGGGCATCATCGTGCGAGAGCATCAGAAGATGTCCAAGTCGCGCGGCAATGTGGTCAACCCTGATGATTACGTTTCACGGCTGGGGGCTGATACCGTGCGTGCCTACCTGATGTTCGTGGGGCCGTGGGAGCTGGGCGGAGAATGGGACGATTCCGGCATCAACGGCCTTAACCGCTGGCTCAACCGCGTGTGGAA
>CAYRSY010000117.1:0-1662 GCA_964427105.1 uncultured Dehalococcoidales bacterium | reverse complement strand
CTTGTCGTGCAGGTGAACGGCAAGGTGCGCGACAAGCTGATGGTCTCCGCTTCCATAAGCGAGGAAGAAGCCAAAAAGCTGGCGCTGGAAAGCGATAAGGTAAAGGCATACACGGAGGGGAAAGCGGTCGCACAGGTCATTTACGTGCCGGGCAGGCTGGTGAACGTGGTGGTGAGGTAGGATTTGTATCACCCTTACCCTAGCCCTCTCCCCTCGAGGGAGAGGGGACGGATATTAATCCGGCTTGTGAATTTAAAAATAGGGTTAAGGTGTAAATTTTCCTAGCCCCTTGGGGGAGAGGATTAAAGGTGAGGGGTAGTAACCCTTGGCAGACCACAAAGCTGTAAGCCAGGCTAGAAGATTAAGAAGAACATCGACTGAAGCAGAAAGGAAGCTCTGGTCATTGTTATGCTCGGCGCAGCTGAACGGCGTCAAATTTCGCCGGCAGCATCCGATAGGCGCTTATATAGTTGACTTTGTAAGTCTTGATAGTAAACTGATTATAGAAATAGACGGTGGGCATCATAATATGGATGATGTACAACAAAGCGATGAATTGAGAACTGCCTGGTTGACAGGCGAAGGTTACAGGATGCTGCGTTTCTGGAATAATGAGGTGATTAATAATCCGGAAGGGGTTATTGAAAGTATTAGAGAAGCATTGTGATTTGTGTCACCCTCACCCTACCCTCTCCCCTCGAGGGAGAGGGGATGATTAGTCAGACCTGGAGAGTTAAAAAAGAGTTATCATATAAGTTGTCCAACCACTCAAGAGAATGTGGATGATTATTAATTTAGTTCGTGAAGTTATAACGTAAGTTATGAAGCAGGTTTTCCTCGCCCCTTGGGGGAGAGGATTAAAGGTGAGGGGTAGTAACCCGTGAGTATATCCTGTGTTTTATTTATATAGTGGGTGGGAGAAAAAAGGAGCATAAATTGGATAATTTAAAAGTAGCCTTCATCGGCGGGGGCAACATGGGGCAGGCCATAGCCGCCGCAATCATAAAAAACAGGCTGGCGCAGCCGCAGGACGTTGCCATTAGCGATGTCAGCCAGGACAGGCTCGACACTCTCAAAAAAGAGCTTGGCGTTTTTACATCCACTGGCAATCTGGAAGTAACCGCACGCGCCGATGTCATTGTGCTATCGGTCAAGCCCCAGACGCTGGACGGCGTTATGGCTGAAATGGGCGGCAAGCTCGATCCTGAAACGTTGGTTTTCTCCATCATCGCGGGCAAAAAAATAGAGACTCTGGCAGGCGGTCTCAAGCACAAAGCTATTGTGCGCGCCATGCCCAATACTCCGGCGCAGATAGGCAAAGGCATGACCGTGTGGACGGCAACGCCCGATGTTACCGCTGCCCAGCGCGCCGCCGCCGAATCTATCGTCTCCGTTATGGGCAAAGGACTGTATGTTGATTCCGAGTCTTATCTCGACCTGGCTACGGCTGTCAGCGGCTCGGGCCCTGCTTACGTTTTCCTGTTCATGGAAGCGCTTATGGCGGGCGCAAAAGAAATCGGAATGCCGGAGGATATGGCTAAAACTCTGGTTATGCAGACGCTTCTCGGCTCCGCCGAATACGCTCAGGCCTCAGGCAAGGATCTGGCAGAACTGCGGCGCAATGTCACTTCTCCCGGCGGCACGACGGCGGCAGCCCTCAGG
>CAYRSY010000116.1:0-4526 GCA_964427105.1 uncultured Dehalococcoidales bacterium | reverse complement strand
CATATTTTAAAGGAGAAACATCACATGGCAATCATTGATTTCGGCGGGACTAAAGAAGAAGTTATAATGCGCAGCGAATTTCCGATGGAAAAAGCGCGCGAGGTACTGAAAGACGAGACCATCGCCATCATCGGCTACGGTGTGCAGGGGCCTGCCCAGGCCTTGAACCTCAAGGATAACGGCTTCAAGGTTATCATCGGCCAGTCAAAACAGTTTATGCCCGATTGGGACAGGGCGGTAAAAGACGGCTGGACGCCCGGTGTGGATTTGTTCGAGATCGGAGAAGCTGTAAAGCGCGGTACTGTTATCGAAATGCTGGTTTCGGACGCCGCCCAGAGAACCGTCTGGCCGGAGGTCAAGAGCAATCTCAAAAAGGGAGACGCCCTCTATTTTTCGCACGGCTTCTCCATCACTTTCAAAGACCAGACCGAAGTTATTCCGCCCGCAGATGTGGATGTCATCATGGTAGCCCCCAAGGGCTCGGGAACATCGCTGCGCCGCAATTTTCTTTCCGGCGCCGGCATCAATTCCAGCTTCGCGGTTTTCCAGGATGCCACCGGACGCGCCAAAGACCGCTGCATAGCGCTGGGCATCGGAATCGGCTCGGGATACCTTTTCCCCACGACCTTCAACAATGAGGTTTTCAGCGATCTGGTAGGAGAACGCGGCGTGCTGATGGGCGCTCTGGCCGGTATCATGGAAGCCCAGTACGACACCCTGCGCGAGCACGGACACAGCCCCAGCGAAGCCTTCAACGAGACTGTAGAGGAGCTGACCGAAAGCCTGATACGGCTGGTCTCCGAGAACGGCATGGACTGGATGTACTCCAATTGCTCGGCAACCGCACAGCGCGGCGCGCTGGACTGGAAGCCCAAGTTCAAGGCAGCTGTGCTGCCGGTATTCAAAGACCTGTATAAAGCCGTCGCTTCCGGCGCGGAAACCCGCAGGGTTATCAGTTCCTGCGGCGGCGCAGACTATAAAGTTCAACTCGGCAAAGAACTGGCCGAGATACGCGACTCCGAGATGTGGCGCGCAGGCAAAACTACCCGCGACCTGCGCCCCAAAGAAGAAGCCAAGGCTGACGCCAAAACCAGAACCGGCACAGGCGGCAGGCAGAACAACTAAAAATAGGGCGAGGATTTAAAATCAAATCCCCTTCCCCCGGATGCGGGGGGAGGGGATTTTTTGTGGGGAAAAAAACAGCCTCAGGCTGTTGCCAGCATCGCGTTTCTGATTGTTACCTCAGGATTGGGGTTCTGTTCGGGAACTGTCATCTTGCGTTCTCTTAGCACCGCGATATGTTCTTCCATACCCCAGCGTGCCTTATACAAACAATCTTCAACCGAACTGCCGACTCCTGTAAAACCTTCGAGATCCGGTGAGTAAAAAGAAAAGAAGACGGGATCTTCCGTGGCTTCGATTATGAGGGAGTATTTTAAATTAATCATTTGTTTTTCCTTTGCCCTTCAATCCGGCTGCCTTGAGAATTGCGTTACATCGGAATTATAGTATCACAATGCAACAGGACTACAACATATCTATTATATAGTATGAGAATAAGCGTCCCCCACCATACTATTCAAACAGCTAAGGTTTGACAGCAACGCAGGCTTAAAACAAAACAATACAATTATATTTCGAGACATTTAACTAAAACGCGGACTGGAAAGAGGGAGAAAGAAAGGATGCAATCAAATATACAGCACCAGCAGAATATTTATAACGGGTTAATAGTTTAATTGAATCACACTTTTACAATTTTACAATTGTAAATTCGACTCCATCATCTATAAATTCAACCTTCGTTATTTTTTCACCAGCACCTGGCGTTGTCCATGCTACCCATGCTTCTGGTTTGTAGAAAGATCCCAAGAAAGATGGGTATTTCATGCTATAAAGCATTTTAAATATATATTCTTCTTCCAATTGAAAGGCATGAATACCAAAATCTTTCGTTAGTTCTTTCTGTAAATCAAGAGTTTCCATCGATGTGATTTCACCCTTTTTTAACCTATCGGTTACAGCTTTTAGCTCGCGTTCTAATTTGTCAATCAATTCAGCAGGTTTCAGTTCACAATATTTATTAGTGTTTGGTATTCGGAAACCGAATACGAAATCAACACCTTTCTCAACAACCTTAACCGTTTTTATTTCATATTCAAAGTATATTTTATCTTCTTGCGCATCATAGGATTGTGATAATATCCACTCTCCTACATAATCCCAAATATTTTCTCTAAATTTCTTTTCTGGTATGTTAATTATCTTTTGATTGGTCTCTTTCATTTCCTCCCTCAAAACGAATGGCATCTGGTTATTTATTAAGTTGTGCTTAACACTACTTATCTATCACAGAAACAGCCTTACTAATCACGAAATGAACACTTAAACGAATAAGAATAAATCCAACCATGCAAAATATGAGCTATCGCTTTATGCTTCTATTTCAAGTTGGTCTTCTGATGCTGAAAATTCAGTGCCGTCTTTTGCCCTGACCGTGAAGTGCATTCTGGGCGTTTCATCATCCAAACCCGTTGGATTGTATGTTAGATTTACAGGGCCAGACATGGGGCTCTTAAATATTATTGTGCCAACTTTTCCAAATGGGTTTCCTTTGACTAACTTGACTTTATCGCCAATATCCATCAACTACCCCCTTTCAAATATCTACGCCTTTTACTATCTTCATTAGCCTTACATCACACTAATACTAATCCAGATAGTGGGGATATATCAAATATGGAAATAGAGGCTCTTACGTTTCTCAGTAGGTAAGGGATTTTCTCCGCCCAACCAAAACAGGGGTTCCTCCAACCCCCCCCGCCCCATCGAATTCGATGCCTAATCCTTGACTGAAACACATACATTTTGATATGATTTTAGGTTAAGGAGGACATCCCCTAATGGTAAAACCCAATTTTCGCGAACTGCGCCACGCTTATGGCTTCGATGAAGTCGCAATCGTCCCTGGAGATGTGACCATCAACCCGGACCAGACCGATGTCAGCTACAAGATTGGCAATCACAAGTTCGACATCCCGATAATCGCCTCAGCCATGGACGGCGTAACCGACCCTGCCTTCGCCGTTAAAATGGGCAAGCTGGGCGGTCTGGCAGTGCTCAATCTGGAAGGCGTCCAGACACGTTATGACAACCCAGCCGAAATTCTGTCTCAAATCGCCAGCGCCCCCGAAACAGAAGTTACCGCCCTCATGCAGAAGACCTACGCCCAGCCCATACGTGAAGACCTTGTCGCCCAGCGCATCAGGGAGATAAAGGCAGGCGGAGTGGTTTGCGCTGTATCCATTGCTCCCGCCAACACCAAGAAATACCTCAAGACCGTCGTGGACGCCGGCGCCGACATACTGGTGGTAGCTGCCACCGTAACCAGCGCCAGACATATTTCCAAGAGCGCTCACGGACTGGTATTCGAAGAGCTGGTCAAGCAGGTATCCATCCCTGTGGTGGTGGGCAACTGCGTCAGCTACAGCGCCTGCATCGGGCTGATGAGAACCGGCATTGCCGCCGTACTGGTCGGGGTTGGCCCCGGCGCCGCCTGCACCTCGCGCGAAGTGCTGGGTATCGGCGTGCCGCAGATAACCGCTACAATGGATTGCGCGCTGGCACGCGACGACTATTTCAAGGAATCTGGACGTTATGTCCCCATTATCACCGACGGCGGTTTCCGCAAGGGCGGCGACGTGTGCAAGGCTATGGCCGCCGGAGCCGATGCCGTCATGATAGGCTCGATGTTCGCCCAGACCGAAGGCGCACCCGGTTTCGGCTATCACTGGGGCATGGCTAATCCCCACGCCTCCCTGCCGCGCGGCACCCGCATAAAGGTGGGCATCACCGGCACGCTGGAGCAGGTGCTGTTCGGTCCCACATCCCTCACCCACGGCAGCCAGAACCTGGTAGGCGCGCTACGTAACTGCATGGGCGTTTGCGGAGCGGCGAGCGTGGCCGAGTTCCATCAGACCGAGATGGTCATAGCCCCGTCTATCGTCACCGAGGGCAAGTTCTACCAGATGACACGCCCGACCATCTAGATTACGCCGGATTCAATACAGCCAGCAGAGCCCCTCAAAAGAGGGGCTCTTTTTTATTTAATCACAGTGTCTTGTCGTTCTGAGGAATCCGCCTGAGACGGATGACGTGAGAACCCCGGGGTTGGGTGGCAATCCGTTCGTAGGGGAATAGCATGCCATGCCCCTACTTCCCGATTTAGGTTTGTGTCCCCATCAATTTAATTTCTGACTAATGATAAACTCCGGCGTAGGGGCACGATGCATCGTGCCCCTACCTGACGACTTTAACTTCTGTCCCCGTTATATAACTTCCACAACTGATGATTTTCCCCGTCTTTAGGAGCAAGGCATGCCTCGACCGCCCCGTCTTGTTTTGAACATTGTAATTTAAATATTGGAGCTTGTTTAGAGTTTGGTGCTTAGTGCTTTGTGCTTATCCTCTAGCAAAGACGTATAATCTGTCAATTTAGTGTAAAATATTGCCATGACTGTTTTTCT
>CAYRSY010000115.1:0-4540 GCA_964427105.1 uncultured Dehalococcoidales bacterium | reverse complement strand
ATGCGGGTAATCATTTCAACCGTCAGCGGCTCGATATAAACTATGTCGGCAATGTCTTCGTCTGTCATGATGGTAGCGGGGTTGGAGTTGACCAGAACGGAAGTAACGCCTTCCTCGCGCATGGCCTTGCACGCCTGCGTTCCGGCGTAATCGAACTCCGCCGCCTGCCCGATGATTATAGGGCCGCTTCCGATGATCAATACTTTTTTAGGTTTTTCAGTCACGCTGCTATCCTTCCATATCTAATGTTGTCATGCTGGAAGTCCGCCGCAGGCGGGCTGAAGCATCTGGGGGGAGGAAATCCCCTCCCCGGATTCTTCGTCGTCCTTCGGACTCCTCCAGAATGACAACCACCATTACTTCCTCTCCCTGTCCACCATCTCAATAAATTGCTCGAATATATACACGCTGTCCAGCGGGCCAGGCGATGCCTCGGAGTGGTACTGAATAGTAAAGATAGGCAACTCCTTGTGTTTCAGCCCCTCCACCGTGCCGTCGTTCAGGTTTATATGGCTTACCTCCAGCCCGTCCTTTATGCTGTCGGCGTCCACCGCATATCCGTGATTCTGCGCGGTGATATACACCTTCCCCGTGGCGAGGTCCTTAACCGGATGGTTTCCGCCCCTGTGCCCGAACTTGAGCTTGAAGTTCTTTCCCCCGAAGGCGCGCGCGATAAGCTGGTTGCCCAGACAGATTCCCATGATGGGCTTGTAGCCGATAAGCCCGCGTATGTTATATACGGCATAATCCAGCATTTCGGGGTTGCCAGGCCCCGGCGACAGCAGCACGCCGTCAGGATTATGCGCCAAGATTTCTTTGGCGGTGGCCGTGCAGGGCACTACGGTGACGTTGCAGCCGAGATTGCGCACTATGCGCATGATATTATACTTGCAGCCGTAATCCACCACCACGATGTTCCTGTGCCCTTCGCCGTCCTCCGGCTTAAAACAAAATGTTGACTGCGTGGAGACCTCTTTTACAAAATCGAGTGTGCCGTAATTCGGCGCCGATGTCAGCATTTCCGCCGCTTCCTGCGGTGTGCGCTGCGAGGTAAGCACTCCCATCATCACGCCGTAATTGCGCAGCTTGCGGGTTATGGCACGCGTATCCAGTCCGGCAATGCCGGGTATGCCAGCTTCCGCCAGATAGTCATTAACCGTATTCCGACTCTGGTAATGGCTGGGTTCAGCGCAGTCCTCGCGCACTACGAAACCGCGCACCTGTATTCGGGAAGATTCGATATCGTTATCGTTGATGCCGTAATTGCCGATAAGCGGATAGGTTGGAATGACTATCTGCCCGGCATAGGAAGGATCGGTCAGCATTTCCTGATAGCCAGTCATGGAGGTATTGAAAACCACCTCGCCGACAGCATCCACATCGGAGCCGAAGCTTATCCCTTCGTATATCGACCCGTCTTCCAGCAGTAATATCGCGCGTTTTGTCATATTGTTATTACCTTTTTCAAAATCTCATTCTGAGGAGTCCAAGGACGACGAAGAATCTGGCAAGCACTTAATCTCTCTTTTGAAGCCACATATCTTTTCACGCCAGATCCTTCGCTTCGCTCAGGATGGGTTTAATCCTTATCCTGTTTATAAACCACCTTGCCCCCATACACAGTCGCCATCACCCTGCCCTTGAGCCTTTCGCCGTCGAGCGGCGTATTATGCCCCTTCGAAGCAAACTTTTCCACATCCACCGTCCATTCAGTGTCAGCATCGAAGACAACAATATCGGCAGGTGCGCCTGCCTTGAATTGCCCGAATTCCCTGCCGAGTATCTTTGCCGGTTCAGAAGTCAGCTTGGCAATCAGGAGAGACAAATCGATTCTGCCTGCATGCACCAGCCCCATCAGGCTGCCCAGCGCCGTTTCCAGCCCGGATATGCCGGCAGCCGCCATGCCGAACTCGCACAGTTTGTCATTGGTAGTATGCGGCGCGTGGTCGGTGGCGATGATGTCGATGGTGCCGTCATTCAGCCCCTCGATGAGGGCGTCAACATCGGCTTGAGTGCGCAGCGGCGGGTTGACCTTTGCCGCTGTGTCATATCCCAGCAGGCGTTCCTCGATCATGGTTAAGTGGTGAGGCGTAACCTCGGCGGTAACCTTTACGCCGCGCTTTTTGGCCTGCCGTATGAGTTCCACTGAGCCTCCTGTGCTTACATGTGCTACATGAAGCCATGCTCCCGTGAGTTCAGCCAGTATAATATCCCGCGCGACTGCGATTTCTTCCGCCGCACAGGGCACGCCGCACAGTCCCAACCTTGTGGCGATGATGCCTTCGTTCATCTGTCCGTCTGCAACGAGGTCGGGATCCTCACAATGTTCGATTATGGGGAGTCCCAACGGCAAACTGTATTCCATCGCCCGGCGCATCAGGCGCGGGTTTTTCACAAAGCTGCCGTCGTCGGAAAAACCGATAACTCCGGCCTCGGCCATCTCCATCATGTCAGCCAGATCTTCGCCCTTCCTCCCACGCGTTATGCAGCCGATGGGCAGCACACGCACCAGCCCCTCTTTTTTCGCTACTGATTTGACATATTCCACCAGAGGCAGATTATCCAGCGCCGGGTTAGTGTTTGGCATACAGCAGACGGTGGTGAATCCGCCCCGAGCCGCCGCTTTCGTGCCTGTGGCGATAGTTTCCTTGTTCTCATATCCCGGCTGCCGCAGATGGCAATGAAGGTCTATAAAGCCGGGGCAGACGATTTTGCCAGCGGCATCTATAATTTCGGCATCGACAGCAGAGACAACCTTATCTCCAACGCTCCTGATAACCCCGTCGGAGATGAGCATATCCCCGGTCCTGTCCATTCCCTGCGACGGGTCGATTATGCGCCCGCCTTTTATAATCAAATCTTTCATAACTCCTTGCTCCCTGCCAGCAGATAAAGCAGCGCCATACGCACCGCCACACCGCTCGCCACCTGTTCGTTGACTACCGATTGTGTTCCATGCAGCACATCCGCCGCCATTTCTATGTCCTCGTTGACCGGCCCCGGATGCATGACGATAGCATCGGGTTTTGCCAGAGCCAGTCTCTCCCTGTCAAGCTGATAGCCGCCTATGAATTCGCGCAGACCGGGCAGCAGGCCGCTCTGCATTCTCTCTTTTTGTAGCCTTAATTCCATTATCACATCGGCATTTTCAAGAGCGCGTTCGATGTTTGTCTCAACCTCAACAGCAGGGAAATGGGGTTGCGGATTATCCAGCCCGGCGGGCAGCAGTGTAGACGGGGCGCACAGCGTCACATTCGCCCCCATTTTCGCCAGGCACCAGATGTTGGAGTGCGCCACGCGGCTGTGCTTGATGTCGCCGACGATAACAATTTTTAAACCCGAGACATTGCCCTTGTGCTTCTGGATGGTATATAGGTCCAGCAGAGCCTGTGTGGGGTGGGCATGCCAGCCGTCTCCGGCGTTGAGGATATTGGCCTTTACATAAGGCGCAGCGCAGTAGTGCGCGCCCGACAGCGGATGGCGCATGACGATGATGTCCGCCCCGATGGCTTCCAGCGTGTTGAGCGTATCTATCAGGCTTTCGCCCTTGGTGACACTGGAAGCCTGCGCCGTCATGTTGATAACATCGGCGGAAAGGTTCTTGGCCGCCAGTTCAAACGAACCGCGTGTGCGCGTGCTGGCCTCATAGAAGAGCGTCACCACCGTTTTGCCGCGCAGGGCAGGCACTTTTTTGATAGGACGGGAAAGAACTTCTTTCATGGCGTCGGTGGTCTGCATGACCAGTTCAATTTCCTCTACGCTGAAATCATCCACATCCAGCACGTGATGGTGCTTCCAGGCATTTACGTGTTCGCGGGCAGGGAGCGCTTCATGTTCTACAGAGTTCATGCTACGCCTCCCCCCTCACTCGCGATGCTCACTTCATCCACCCCGTCTGTCTCGGTGAGTTTAACCTGCACATCCTCATCTCTCGATGAAGGGATGTTTTTGCCGACATAATCGGCGCGGATGGGCAGTTCGCGGTGTCCGCGGTCTATCAGCACTGCAAGCTGGATAACCTCCGGCCTGCCCAGGTCAATGAGCGCATCCATGGCGGCGCGAGCCGAGCGCCCGGTGAAGAAAACGTCGTCCACCAGTATTACAGCCTTGTTGTCGATATTGGCGGGCATATCGGTGCCCTTTACCACAGGCTGTCTGCGGTTTAGGTCGTCGCGGTAGAGGGAGAAATCAAGCGCGCCGACTGGGACATCTATTTTTTCGAACGAGACGATGTTTTCAGCCAGGCGGTTAGCCAGCGGCACGCCGCGCGTGCGCATGCCTACGAGGATGATATTATCGATGGATTTGTTGCGCTCGACGATTTCGTGCGCCATGCGGGCGATGGAGCGCCGCATTTCCTCGGCTGTCATAACTATTTTAGCAGGCATAATAAAACCTCCCGTCATTTTGCTGACAAGAGGTTCCGAATATACCATTCCTCAGATCCCTTGCCAGCCTCTCTGGACTGACTTAAAAGGTGCGGGAAAACTTATTTAATTAACAGTAATTATACCACGGAATTTTACGGAAAGCAATAGCC
>CAYRSY010000114.1:0-4572 GCA_964427105.1 uncultured Dehalococcoidales bacterium | reverse complement strand
GGTCTATGCCGCGGGAGCGCAGTTCGTTCAGTTTGTCCAGCCGCTGCCGGGCGATACGATCTATAAGTGACATTAATCTATCCTTCAGGTTTAGATGCAGGCTGAACCAAACAGGTCAGCTTTGAAGCTATTATATTTTATCCCATACTTATAGTAAAGGAAGAGGGGTTACGACGGGTGAAAAAATCAGCGCCACAGCAGATTTACTGCGAACAGGAAAAACAGGTTTATGAACATGTGGATGATAAAGGCCGGCCAGAACGACTTGCCTTTATACGCTATGTAGCCGAAAAGGATGCCAGTCAATATGGTGCTCAGCGTTTCTATTTCCGGTTTGCCGAGGTGAACCATTACGAATGGTATCATCTGGATGAAGATGCTTCCTTCTTTAAATTTATCTTTCAGGCCGAACAAGAGGAATCCCCTGAAGAAATATTCCTGGGCGAACAGGCTGGCAAAGGTGATCAGCGAATAATTTACCAGCCCGAAATTTTCCATGCCGTAGTAGCTTTGCAGCCCCGATGAAAGTGAGAAAGCAAAAAGTATGGGGGTGGCTATCAGGCATACGATAGCTACATGTGGCCACCATGTTCTGGAATCCCCCCACCCGAGGCCGTAATCCAGAGGATTTTTACGCAGCAGAACCACGATTGTCAGGATTGGCAGAGCGGCATAGTAAAAAAGATCGCTGAACCAGTTGTTCCAGAGGGGATTATAATGGTGAAGGGACATGAAAAGCATGGCGAAGCTGATGACGATAGCCTCGTTCCTGTTGTTTTTCAGGAACAGGTAAAGTTTTTTTACTTCGCCGTATATATACTGTGCCATCGATTTTCACCCAGGTTTGAGTAATTACGCCGGACGGTTGAAACGGCATCAGTTTATATCATGGCGCCCACCTGCGCAAATAGCAGATTTTATCATGAAAGAACAGCAACCTCTTGAGGCGGAGGGTGATTTGGAGTAAATTGTTTATCAGATAAAAGGAGGGAACGATGAAGGTTTTGCTGGTTTTCGATACAGTACAGGGAAATACCGATATGGTTGCAAGGGCTATCGCTGCAGCCCTTATCCCATCCGAGGTGAAAATACTCAGACCCGGCGAAGTTACTCCGGCGGATTTTAAATTCATCGACCTGCTTGTTGTCGGTTCGCCTACCATGGGCGGCAGGCCTACACAGCCCATGCAGGGATTTTTATCAGGCATACCCGCCGATGCGCTCAAGGGTATCAAAGCGGTTGCCTTCGATACCAGGTTGAAAGCCGGATGGGTAAAGATATTCGGCTACGCTGCTGAGCGCATTGCCGCCAGCATTAAAAACAAGGGGGGAAATCTTGTCGCTCCCCCTGAAGGATTTTTCGTTCTTGGCAGCAAAGGTCCTCTCAAAGAGGGTGAACTGGAAAGAGCCAAAGAGTGGATAAAGGTAATACAAGCAGGTAAAAAATAAATCTACAGGCCATCAGGCATCAGGAGAGCAGGTATCTGTCCCGTTAGAGGGAAGGCATTGTTTCAGACTGTCCAGCCACTCGGCTGACTTGATGTCTTTTTCCAGCAGGTGACGTATATAGCTGCGTGTTAATCTTTCGATTTCCACCAGCGTTGTGGCATCGACAGGCGTAACGCTGACGCTTACCCAGTCGCCGCCCTGTATAAAGCGCATTACTCCCAGACTGTCCCACGAAAGGGCATAGCCGTAGTGTTTCCCCATTCTCTGGCAAGCCGGACACAGCATTCCCCCGGCAGAAGGGGCGAAGGAATTGGTCACGGCTTCCAGTGTCTTGCGGCATATCACGCATTTTTCCAGTTCCGGGCGGTAGCCTGCCTGCCGCAGCAGATGCAGTTCGAAATGGCGCAGCAGCAGGTTTTTATCCTCCGCCTGCGGAAGATTTTTCAGGGTTGTTAAAAAAAGCTCGAAAAGTTTGGGGTCATCCGTCTCGGGCGGAGTGAACTGGTTGACCATCTCGGCCAGATATAAGGCGCAGGAAAGCAGGTCGAGGTCGTTTTTTACGGGCAGAAAGGCATCCAGCGTCTGGCTGCCGATGATAGTGTCTATGTTCTTGCCGCGCGCCAGCGTCATCTGGGAGTAGCTCAGCATCTCCAGGTGGCCGGAGAGCTTGCTCTTGGGCTTGCGTACGGCTTTAGCCACACCCTGTATCTTGCCAAACTCAGGAGTGTACAGCGTGAGTATGCGGTCGGCCTCGCCCAGCTTGGTCTTCTTGATGACGATAGCGGGTGTTTGATATGTTCGCGGTTTGGTCATAGCTAATTTAAATAAAAACTTTTAGAGGCATTATAACATCGTCGGGCGCAACGGGGCTACAGAACCGCATTGGTAATCAGGCCGATAATTATACCTCCCACTACGCCAATCCCCACAATTGGAGCGTAGGCGCGCGTAATGATGGCCGAAGGCAGGCTGAGCGTTAATCCCAGTAAGGCTCCGGCAGTCACGGGATGTATATTCAGGCTGACGTTGGGGATCAGGAATCCCAGCATGAAACGTTCGATGAAGGCAGCTGTAATGGCTTCGATTTTCTTGCGTTTGGTTTCCATTTTCATGGGGAGCATTACCAGTACGTCCAGTATCCCGAAGCCAAGGCCGCATAAAACTCCCAGCCAGATTGCGTTCATTAACTATCCTCCTCTTAATTTATTGCTTCTTTTTCTCCAGCCGTTTCTGCACCGCTTCGCCTGTCAACTCTCTTATGGCGTCGGCGGCTATCCAGCGGGCTGATTTCGAGTCTATCTTCTGGATTTCATGCGCCACCTCGACAGCGCGTTTATTCAGGGCTTTGTTGCGCTTGCCGATATTGCGCAGCGCCCAGTTGACGGCCTTTTTTACGAAATTGCGTTCGTCGGTTGCCGCTTCGATTATAATCGGGAAGAACTGCTCGAATTCCGCGTCTGGCATTTTGCTATGGTAAAAAGAGACTTCCGCAATGAGAGAAAACGCCGTGCGTTTGACGAATTCCTCGTCTCGTTTTGACCACTGGTGTATCTTGGAAATTACATAATGAGTCTGGGAAATAAGCGCTGATACCTGATCGACTATGTCCCACGAGTCGAAATCCGTCACCCATCGCTCCAGTTGCTCATCGGTCACTTTATCGGGATCGTCTATATAACTGGCTAAAATACGCGCCTCGTGTATGCCGGATTTCCACAATTCCAATGCCAGCTTGTGATTTTTAGGAATGGATTTTGCCATGTCGCGCAGGGTGTAAATGGAGATACCCAGCATCTCGCCGCCCTTTATGCCGTAGCGCGCCATACCGGCGGCGTTGTCGGGACTGGCTTTGGATTTCAGAGAGGTAAGAATATCATGGCATTCGTTTGAAGTCATGTCCTGGAATCTCCTTCAGAGCTTAAAATATTAAAATTCTGAATTCCCGTATCAATTCGCTGGATTATTGTTATCCTCTTGTTGTCTAAAACCACTTTTTCCATTTGAAGAACGCAAGCATGGACAAGCCGAGCATCAGCATGAAGATAAGCAGCACCGGATATGCCCATGTCCATTGAAGTTCGGGCATATGAGCGAAGTTCATGCCGTAAATGCCGGCTATAAAGCTCAATGGTATGAATATGGAAGAAAGTATGGTTAATACCTTCATGATCTCGTTCAGCCGGTTTGAGATGCTGGACAGATATACGTCCACCAGCGTGGATATCATGTCCCGATAATTTTCGATAGTGTCTATCACCTGTATGGTATGGTCGTATATATCCCGCAGGTAAATGCGGGTGTTATCCTGTATGAGCTTATTTTCAGCGTGTTCCAGTTTATTGACCACTTCTCTGAGCGGCCATACCGCTTTTCTCAGGATAAGCATTTCCCGTTTTAGACGGTATATGGCGGGCAGTGTTTCTCTGGTTGGCATGGCGATCAGTTCTTCTTCGATATCCCCGATTTTTTCGCCCGCTTTTTCCAGGATGCTGAAATAGTTGTCCACTATGGAGTCCATCAGCGCATATGCCAGGTAATCGGCTCCTTCCTTGCGGATGTGCCCCTTGTTGTTGCGTATGCGTTCGCGCAGGCTGTTCCAGACATTTCCCACGTCTTCCTGGAAAGATATAACGAAGTTGTCTCCCAGCACCAGGCTTACCTGCTCGTTTTTAAGTTCCCTGCTCTTCTCGTCGTAGCTCAGCATTCGCAGCACGATGAATATATACGAGTCGAAATCTTCTATCTTGGGGCGTTGCTCGGTGTTGACGATATCTTCCTGAATCAGCGGGTGCAGGCCGAAGTGCTTGCCTATTTTCTCAATGTTGGCGGTATCGTGCAACCCATCGACATTTATCCAGGTTACGCTTCTGGAGTCGCGGAAAGGAAAAGTATCCTCGACCTTCTCTGTAATCTGTTCATGAAACTGGGTTGCGGTATAGTCCACCAGGCTGATGCGCGTTTCCCTTTCGGACTCGTCACCTATATGTATCAGCGTTCCGGGCGGCAATCCCGCTTTTTGCGAGCGTTTTATGCGGGGCATGGCAAAACCTCCGCTTGATCTTTAAAACTCCTGACGGCCTTCAATGGCACGGCTGAGCGTCATGTCGTCGGCATATTCCAGTTC
>CAYRSY010000113.1:0-4710 GCA_964427105.1 uncultured Dehalococcoidales bacterium | reverse complement strand
CCCTTTTTCAACCTGAAATGACTGACCGGATTGTAAAAAAAGATATGGCTGCTGTGCCGGAACCGCGACTCTGAACGCTGCTGCATTTCATCCGCCAGCTTTTCAGAGCCCTCGTGGATGGCATCAAACACGACCGCTGACAATACAATTGCCATTCCTGTCAAAATATGGACGATCGTCTTCTTTGATATGTATCTGCTTAAATTCATCCCTAAAAAACAGGAGGCAAATATAAAAAAAAGAATGGTTTAAACGATATCGCTATGCCGTCGTCGGCGATTTATTTTTTCTTTTGAAAGGTGATCGTCGCGGTCTGATAATCGATGTGACATCCATAAGCCATCATCACATCGCTGCCAAGCAATCCGGCGATCTGAATATCGCGGTATTTCCTGTAAATATCATTCACATGTGATAAATCGATCAGTGCTACCTTCAGATCCCTTATCTTTAATTTTCCCAGCCTGATCTTGCCGATACTGCCAACACGGGTCTCCACCATCCCCACGCTGATGCCTGCGCTCTGGTATTGTTCCTGGCTGCTGTTTTCCACCAGTTTATAATGACCTTCCAGGTTACTGTCAAAAACTGTTTTTGAGGCTCCGGTATCCACGATCCAAAATATTTCTTTTCCGCTGCCCAGTTTACCTTTCAGCACGAGGTGAAAATTATTTTCTTCCAGTTCAATCAATTCCAGTGGTAGTATGACCATAAGAATTTCAAAAAAATACCCCTGCAATGTTGCAGGGGCAGTAAAGATACATGAATATTTTGATCTTTAAATTTTCCGGTCACAGAATGTTCATTCCATCCAGTACGTCCATGACACTTTTTACGGACTCTGCCGACTCCTGCAGGAGTTTCTTTTCACTTTCGTTCAGCTTTACTTCGAGGACTTCCTCCACACCATGTTTGCCCAGCTTAACCGGAACGCCTGCGAAAATATCGTTCAACCCGTATTCGCCTTCCAGCTTCACGCAGCAGGGAAAAATCCTCTTCTGGTTCATCACGATGGCTTCAACCATCTGAGCAGCCGCAGAACCCGGGGCATACCAGGCAGATGTCCCCATCAGGTTAACCAGTTCTCCGCCTCCCTTTTTTGTTCTTTCGATGATTGCGTTCAGTTTACTCTCGCTGATCAGCTCGGTCACCGGGATACCCGAAACGGTCGTATACCGGGGCAGCGGCACCATGGTATCACCATGACCGCCCATCAGCAGGGCCTGAATATCACGGGGAGATACATCCAGTGCTTCTGCAAGAAACGCCCTGTAACGTGCTGTGTCGAGTACTCCTGCCATTCCCATTACCCGGTTTTTAGGAAATTTTGAAGTCAGGTATGCGGCATAGGTCATGACGTCTAACGGATTTGAAACAACAATGATTTTGGCGTCAGGAGAATACTTCACCACGTTTTCGGTAACACTTTTGACGATCCCCGCGTTGATCGAGATCAAGTCATCCCGGCTCATTCCCGGCTTCCGGGGCAACCCGGAGGTGATCACAACCACTTCCGAGCCGGCAGTCTTTTCATAATCGTTTGTAGAACCCGAAAGGCGGGTATCATATTCATTAACCGGTGCAGTTTGCCAGAGGTCCAACGATTTTCCTTCGGACAAGCCTTCCTTGATATCGATTAAAACAACCTCCTGAACAATATTCTTTTCCGCTACGATCTGAGCACAAGTAGCCCCAACATTGCCGGCACCAACCACTGTTACCTTCATAATTACTTATTTTTGATTGTCATTCTCTAAAACGACAAAGATAAAGGTATTTTATCGACTGGTTTATATCGCAAAGCGATAATCAGCCTCTTTAACAATTTAATAAACCGGGAAGCAGAGAACGGAGGACGGAAGCCGGAGGACAGAAAATTGCCGATTCATGATAATTCTCCCGTTTCCGTGTCCTTTTCTTATCTTGATGAGACCTGCCTGTTTTAAAGTTCCTGCGGCTCGTACAGCAGTACCCTGTCTCCTTCACGGAGCCCGTTCAGTACCACGGCATACTGATCATCTTCAGCACCCAGGTCAACCTGTCTTTTGGTAATCCTGCCTCCCTGCTGAATATACACAAAGCTGGTTTTTCCATTTTTGAAGATTGACTTTAACGGAGCCAGCAAGACCTGGTTGTATTTGCTGACGATAAAGTCGTTATTACAGGTCATCCCGGGTTTCAGATCAGGATCGGAATGATCCAGGCGAATGACCACTTCAAACGCATTCATGTCGAAGCCGCTTTTGGTTTCACCCATGTTGGCGATCTTGTGTACTTTCCCTGTCAGGGTCTTGCCCGGCAGAGCATCAACAGTGATCCGGACGGAATCCCCCAGATTGATTTTTGTAATGTCGATTTCCTTGACATACGTCTGCACAATGACCGACGACATGTCGGGCAGCATGGCAAGCGTCGATCGCCAGGTCGTGATCTGGCTGTCCTTCGTCAGCTTTTTCCCCAGGTAATCTTCACCGATCATCACGATGCCGTTGCCGGGGGAAGTGATCCGCGTGCAGCTAAGCGCTTTCTGGAATTTACTGAGAAGTTTCTGCAGATTTTCTGCATTTTCTTCGTATCTCCTTATCCTTATTTTCAGTTTATTTTGTTCCAGTACATAATCCCTCTTCCTTTTATCAAGAGCGATCTGCGTTTTTTGATATTCCATCTGAGCCTTGCGTTGCTGGGCACCCGACTCAAACTTTGAAACATCCAGATCGATCTGTTTATACTGAAGATCGAGTAACGCGTTTGCAATTTCCTCGCGCCTGGCCGTGAGGTTGACCGTGCTGTCGATGACTGCATTTTTCAGATCGGCATCAACCTTTTCCTTTTCAATCATCCTTTGCCGCATATTATTCATCAGTTCGCTCTGGTCAAGCTGGGCAATAAAATCACCTTTATTCACTTTTTTCCCTTCCTGGACCAGATCGGTGATCTTATAGCTCCATACCCGGAATTCATAGTCCTGCATCACAGGGTCCAGTTCTATTTTTACCGACTTCTCTCCGTCAATCTCTCCCCTGCCTGTAACGACAGCTTCCAGATTTCCCGTTCTGACCACATAGGATTTCCCGACAGAATCTCCCGTTTTTGAAAAGATCAGTACCGCAGTGAGCAGGATGATGATACCGGCTCCGGTGATGATAAATTTTGGTTGTCTCAGATATCTGGTCATGGCTTCTATTTTTCCAGTAACTTGTCGTACTCGGCCGACAACGTTTGCCGTGTCATAAAATCAAATAAGGTCTTTCTCCTCAGCGAATAATAATAATTCCAGTAACTGCGCACGGAGTTAATATAAGAAAGCCGCGCACTCTCCAGATCATTGCGGGCAATATTCAGCTTCACCACATCCACTTTCCCGATCATAAAGCGCTGGAGGGTGACTTCATATCCCTTTTGCGCCACGGTATCGGCCAAGCCTGCCGTTTTCACCTGTTCTGCCTGCAGATTAAAGTCCACCACATCCTGCAACAGCCCCTGCTCAAAGTCAATTCTGTCCTGTTCGATGGCTGCTTTCGCTACTTCACGGTTATACTGGGCCATTTGATAACTTCCTTTCCTGCGCCCCCAGTCGATGACCGGAATGGTGAGCCCCAACTGGAACCGCTGGCTTTTGTCAGGATTCTTGTAGACCTCCGAAAATTCCGGGGACGACTGATCCAACCCATACAAGGCAAAAATACTGGTATTGAAGCCGGCTTCAGATTTTGTTCGTGCAACGGTCTGATCCTGCTCCAATAATCGCTGCCGGTGTTCCAGTGCAATGGGATTGTTTTCCGACGCTTTATCAATCGCTTCTCCGACGCTGATCTGGATATCCGGTATTTCTGAAGGAATAATACAATGGATGGCCGTGTTTTTATCGAGCGACAGGAACGAATTCAGATCGGCCTGCGCGCGATTCACCTCCGACCGCGAAACATTGAGTGACTGTTTTGCCTGTAATAAACTCAGCTCCAGTTTAAGCAGGTCATCCTGGGTGACCGTTCCAACCTGAAACCGTCCTTTTCCTATCCTGTACAGCGTATCGGCACTTGCCAAATTGTTTTCTGCAATATTCAGCTGAATTTGCGCGCCGGCAAGGTTAAAAAACTTGCCAACTGCCTTGATCGCCAGCACCTCCCGCGACTCGATCAGCTCCTTTTTCGCCCGCTCGAATTTGACCGGCTCTATTTTTGCGTTCCACCTTAAGGCATTGTACCCGTTTAAGCTCTGCCGATAACCAATGCTGATCGGCGTAGATTGGTAAGAATCGCTCTGGTTCCCTCCCAGGTTTTTGACGATTCCCAGTTCCGATTGCAGGAAAAGCCTGCCCCCCGTCAGCGCGACATTTTGATTTAAAGACATGTTAAAGTTGGAATTAAAATATTCGCGCTGGACATATTCTTCTTCATTGGTTTCAAAGTTATACTCTTTCGACCGGTAGTGGTTGAAATCGAGCGGAGTAGCCTGCAAAGTCAGGGAAGGCAACCGGTCGGCCTTGAAATAACGGTACTCCCAATAGCTGGCCCGGTACATGTTTTTGATCTGAAAGGCGTCAATTGAATTTTGGGATGCCAGTCTGATCACCTCGTCAAGTGTAAGGTTAATGGCTTCAGCTTGCGCAAAGGCAGAGGCCGATATCAGGAAGACCACTATCAAGGTAAAGATCTGTTTCATAAGCGAAATGGTTAAATGGTTATTTTCTGATCCTCGGATTTTCAGATT
>CAYRSY010000112.1:0-4738 GCA_964427105.1 uncultured Dehalococcoidales bacterium | reverse complement strand
CGACAGCTTGAGCAATACTTTCTAAAACTCTACGGAGAAAACCTCTAGCTACTCACAGTATTTTAATTGTACAAAGATACCCCTCCTCCTCGTTGCCAAAAGACCTGACGAAGAAAGAAGAAGATTAAGGTGAAGGATAAGTTCCTTTATCAGTTTCTCCCCTATATCCAGCTATTTCCTTTTTACTCTCTCGCCCGCTTCAGGCGGGAGAGAGTCTGGAGTGAGGGCAGAAAGGAGAGATTAAGAGGGATTCCCCAACAGCATCAGAGAAAATCCCCCTTTCATCCCCCTTTCGCCAAAGTGGGGAAATGATGTCTCACTCTCCCCGGCCGGATGCTTCGGACACCCATCGTGGCCTCCGGCATGACAGGAAATTGCGCACGGCACGGCGCGCCGTGCCACTACAATCGGGTAAAATCTCTTTCTTCCCGCCTGAGGCATACTCCTCAGAATATAAAATTATTTCCCCCTCCCGCAGTAAAGGAAAAGGGACGAGCAATTGCTCGTCCCTCATAAGGCAAGGTTTTTTCGCTCCTGAAAGAGCGCTGGATATTACTTCTTTATTTATCCTCTTTGGATTCAGGCTTGGTCAATATCTCATCGATAAGGCCGTATTCAACCGCCTGCACAGGGTTCAGATAATAATCCCTGTCGGTATCATGAATTATCTTTTCCATCGCCTGCCCCGTATTCTTCTGCAGTATGCCGCGGATAATTTCCTGCACACGGAGTATCTCGCGGGCGGCAATTTCAATATCCGATGCCTGCCCCTGCGCGCCGCCGAGAGCCTGATGCATATGGATGGTGGAATTGGGCAAAGCGAAGCGTTTGCCTTTGGCCCCGGAGCACAGCAGTATTGTAGCCATGCTGGCCGCCAGCCCCATGCAAATGGTGGAAACCGGCGGGCGGATAAGATTCATAGTGTCGTAAATAGCCAGTCCCGAATTGATGACGCCTCCCGGCGAATTTATATAAAGATTGATGTCCTTGTCCGGATCCTCGCGGTCAAGGAAAAGCAATTGGGCTACGATGCTGTTAGCCACCTGATCGTTGATCGCTGTGCCGAGTATGATGATGCGCTCCTTGAGCAGCAGCGAGTAAATATCGTAAGCGCGCTCACCCCTGGCGCCGCTTTCGATAACCATAGGAACAACATTCTGGAAATCCATATCATAACCTCCTGTGGATTATATTTTATTCCGCCTGAGCTTTATCCACAAGCAGCTTCCTGGCCTTGTTCGCTTTTAGCCACCAGCAGATCGATTCACGATTCTCAGGTTTGTTAAAGTAGGCCGTCTGTTCCTCCACCTTGTCCCCTGCATTGGCGGTAATAGCCGCGATATGCAGGTCGATCTCTTCGTCAGCAGCCTCTATTTTTTCATCCTCTACCAGTTTTGAGATTACCAGATTGCGCTTGACGCGCTGCTCGGCCTGAGGATGGTAGGTCTGGCGCAATTTATCAGGAGAAGTCGAATTGAGAATGGAATTGAACTCCTCCTCGCTGCGCACTGAACTGCGCACACGGTCGACATATTCCCTCATCATGCGCTCTACTTCATTATCTGTCAGCAACGGAGGAAAAGCTATCTGGCTCTTGGAGACCAGTTCATCGATAACCTTCTGCTCGAAAGAGGCGTTTTCATTGGCCTGCGCCCGCTGCATTATGTCGCTCTTTATCTTTTCACGCACCTGATCCCTGTTTTCACAACCGGGAATCACTTTTTTGGCGAATTCATCATCGAACTCCGGCAGTTTTTCGCGGCGGATATCGTGAACTTTTACCTTAAAATGAACTTCTTTGCCTGCTCTGTCCTTATCGGCAGAATCTTCGGGGATCTTGATATTGAAATCGCGCTCTTCACCGGCTTTCATGCCTACGATTTGTTCTGAGAAGTTTTGCGCGGGAAAACGCATGTCGGCCATAAGCTGCAAGTTAGCCCCTTTTTCGATTACGTACGGAACTCCGTCAATATCGCTCTCTATATCCATCACAACACCGTCATTAAGTTCCGCAGATGTCGTGACCTCTTCCCACGTAGCTGCCTGATGCTGTATGCGTTCCAAAACATCGTCAACCGCTTTGTCTTCGACAGAAACGGGGTTTGGCTTCATCTTAATGGAGTTGTAATCACCAAGTGTAATATCGGGAGGAAGCGGAATAACCGCCTCTACGGTAACAGGCTCACGGCTGGTAAGACGCACAGCGGGTGTAGCATATGCTTTTACCTGATTTTCCGCAATAATCTGTTCAATATACCCGGGCAAGGCATCCTGCATGGCATGATCGAAAAGTGCGTCAGTGCCTACCTGTTTTTCCAGCACCGCACGGGGCGCTTTGCCTTTGCGGAAACCATCTACATTAACCTCTTTTACCAGATGCTCATAAGCCTTTTGCATCGCAGCATCTGTCTCGGCCTGTTCCAGTTCGAACTTGAATACTTCCTGATGATTCTCGTTCTTGCGCTCCACTACTTTCATAAAAGTCTTTTCTCCTCGGTATTATTCATCACGCAGACGGATGTGCAGTTCTTTCATCTGTTCCTCGCTTACCACTGAAGGAGCATTGAACAACATATCCACCGCATTCTGGTTCTTGGGGAAAGGTATTACTTCACGGATATTATCGGCGCCGGAAATAAGCATAACCAGCCGGTCAAGGCCGATGGCTATGCCTCCGTGAGGAGGAGCGCCGTATGAGAACGCCTCCAGCAGATGCCCGAACCGCTCGTCTATTTCGGCATCGGTATAAGTCATCACCTGGAAAATTTTGCGCTGCAGCCATGCCTGATGGATACGAATGGAACCCCCGCCCACCTCATAGCCGTTCATGACTATATCATAAGCGCAGGAACCTGCCTTGCCGGGGTCGGAATCCAGCAGGGGTATATCGGCTTCAACCGGAGCCGTAAATGGATGGTGTGTTGCCTCCCAGCGGCCCATGTCCTTATTCCAGTCCAGAAGAGGGAAATCCACCACCCAGGCAAAAGCGAAATTATCGGGGTCAGCCAGTTTGAGTCTCAGCCCCATTTCCTGCCGCAGTTTGCCCAGGGCGGCGCATACCACAGCATTGGTATCGGCTACAAAAACGATAAGGTCGCCGGGCCTGGCGCCTGTCTTTTGCGCTATCTGGCTGACCTGTTCGATAGTAAGGTATTTGGCAGCTACCGATTTGACCATCTCTATGCTGAGGGCGTCGAGGGACGCGCATTCGCCGGAAAGAGCCATGCTCAGCAGCCCTTTGGCTCCAAAACTCTGCGCCAGTTCGGTGAGATGCGCCAGTTCCTGGCGCGAGTAGCCGCCGCAGCCGGGCAGAGCGATGGCTTTGACCCTGCCGCCGGATTCAACGGTGTTCTTGAAAACGCCGAACTCGGTATGAGCCACAATATCGGAAACATCGCCGATGTGCATGTCAAAGCGCAAATCGGGCTTGTCAGAGCCGTAACACTCCATAGCCTCGGCGAAACTTATACGCGGAAATGGCGAGGGAATGCGTTTTTCAGGGCAGAGCTTGCGCATCATGCGCACGAACATCTCTTCGGTGACAGACATGACGTCTTCTTCGGTGACGAAGCTCATCTCCACGTCAAGCTGTGTGAATTCAGGCTGGCGGTCAGCGCGCGTGTCCTCGTCGCGGAAGCACTTGGCTATCTGGTAGTATTTTTCCAGCCCGCCCACCATGAGGAGCTGTTTCATCTGCTGGGGAGATTGGGGAAGAGCGTAAAATTTGCCTGAATGCACGCGGGACGGAACGAGGTAGTCACGCGCTCCCTCCGGCGTGCTCTTGCCTAAAATCGGTGTTTCAACCTCAACAAATTCCAGATCGTCGAAGTAATTACGCATAAAGCGCGCTACCTGATGGCGCAGCATTATAATATCGCGCATGCGCGGGCGGCGCATGTCCAGATAACGGTATTTGAGCCGCAGGTTTTCGTCAACCTCGACGTCTTCGTTTATGTAAAATGGAGGGGTCTCCGAGGTGTTGAGGATTTTGAGATTTTCGGCCAGAATCTCGATTTCACCGGTAGCCAGCCGGATGTTCACGGTGCCTTCCGGACGATGCGAAACCAGTCCCGTTACCTGCACTACGAACTCGCTGCGCAGTTCGCCTGCCAGTTTATGGCAACCTGGATTTATTTCGGGATTGAAAACCACCTGCACCAGTCCGGCGCGGTCGCGCACGTCGATGAAGATAAGGCCGCCATGATCGCGGCGGCGGTCAACCCAGCCTGCCACGGTCACTTTCTGACCAACAAGACGGGCATTAAGTTCGGGGGAATTATGAGTTCTAAGCACGATGCACCTCGAAGAAATACACTAAAAGCTAATTATAGCCGAGAATGGTGCTGGCTTCAAATACAAGCATACCCATCCAGAATTCAAGGATAAGAGGAATTCCCGCCTTCTGTAGCGGCACCGGCAGCGTACCAACAGATAAGAAGTTTACGGGGCAGAGGGAGGATGGTACGGGCTGTATTACTACAATGTCAGGTACTATGACCCGGAGATTGGGAGATTTATCAGTGCGGATACGGTGGTACAAAGTTATACGAATCCACAGACTTTAAATAGATATTCTTATGTAGGTAATAATCCTCTGAAGTCGATTGATCCGAGCGGCCATGTAATGCTTACTATTGAAGATGATCCCGGCGCAACGAGTCAAGACGTGCAAGAATTTTGGAGACTATTTGGTGAACTCCTTGAGGAAAGTCCAGAAATGTATGGACGAATGATGATA
>CAYRSY010000111.1:0-4760 GCA_964427105.1 uncultured Dehalococcoidales bacterium | reverse complement strand
CTCCGCCTCCCGCCTCCCTGCCCCCCCTGCTGGACGGGCACGACCTTCAGCATGAACTGGGGATTGCGCCGGGGCACCGTTTAGGAGAACTGCTGGAAGAACTGCGCGAGGCACAGGCCGCAGGAGAGATTACCACGCGCGCCGAAGCCCTGGTTTATGTCAAGAAGATATTGAGTAAGGGGAAACACTAACCTCATGGCAGAAGCTTAATCCAGCCCGTAGGTTTTTTTACACCGCGCCAGCAGCAGCGCAATATCGGGAGCTTTTTCCCCGTACGGACAGGCTCCCATCTCGTCTTCTATATCAATCTTTCCTGATAGCACATCGAACACCGCTGCAACGCTTCCCGCCAGCGCCGCAAGGTTATAGCCGCCCTCCAGACTTAGAACGAGCCTGCCCCCGCAGCATTCATCAGCCAGCGCCTTTATACGGCGCATTATCTGCGCATAGCCGCCTGTGCTCATGCACATTGATGCAATATCGTCCGCCAAGTGGGCATCGAATCCCGCCGAGACGAGGATTAACTCCGGCTTGAAACGCCTGCCAAGGGGGATGACGATTTCATCATAGGCAGAGAGGTATTCGTTGTCCCCGCAGCCGGGAGGAAGGGGTACGTTATACATATTGCCCGTGCCGCGTTCATCTATGCCGCCGCTGCCGGGAAACAGCGGCGACTGATGCACCGAAATATAGTTCACGCGGGGCTCGTCATGGAAGATGCTCTGCGTGCCGTTGCCATGATGCACATCGAAATCGAGTATGAGGATGCGTTCCAGCGCATATTTTTCCAGCGCATGCGCCGCGCCGACGGCAATATTGTTGAAAAGGCAAAAGCCCATAGCCCGCGTGCGGTTAACATGATGCCCCGGTGGCCTCACCATCGCAAAGGCTGAGGAGACTTCGCCGCGCATTACGGAGTCAATGGCGCTTTCGACGCCTCCGGCGGCATACAGCGCCGCCTCGTAAGAGCGCGGAGAGACAACTGTGTCGCCATCCACAAAACCGCCGCACGAATGCGCCAGGTCACGGATATAATCGATGTGGCTATCGCTGTGCACGCGCAAAAGCTCTTCGCGGGTGGCAGGGCGGGGAATGATATGCACCTGTTGTTCCCAGAGGCCTGTTTCTTTCAGATGCTGCACGACAGCCGTAAGACGTCCCGCATTTTCGGGATGTTCGCCCGTGTCATGTTCGAGGTAAACGGGATCATAAACGATGCCCGCCGCCATAACGCACCTCCGGCAGCTAGATTATACTCTGGATGCCGATAACGATGAAACGGATTCCGAAAAACACCAGCAAAAGGCTGATGATGATGAACAGCCATTCCTGCCAGCGCTTAGACAGGAAAGAATGAGTTTTATAAACCGAAACCGACAGGAATGAAAGCCAGATAAAGTCGCATACCCAGTGGGTGATAATCATTACCAGCAGGCCAATCATGCCATAATCGGTGAACTTCATCACCAGAGCGATACCTACGGTAGCCCACCACAGCAGGAAAAAGGGGTTGAGCGCAGTCATGACGATGCCAGCCACAAATGCGTTATAGGGCGAATCCTTGCCTTCCCTCACCACGGTGGCGCGCGCCCTGAACATAGATATGCCCATCCACACGATCATGGCTCCGCCGACCAGGCTCAGGACTAACTGCACGGCGTTATACTGGAAGAAACGTCCGAAACCAAAGCGTATAAGCAGAATGAGGGGGACCTCGACAACGGCATGCCCCAGCGACATTTGAGTCCCCGCCCAGGGCGATTTATAGCTCTTGGCTAAAACGACAGCGAACATCGGCCCCGGCATCATAACGCCGGAAAGAGAAATGCCTGCTACGCTGGCTATAAGCAACCACATAGGTGGTTATTATAGCATTTAGCCTCTTAACATTTCCTACGGAGCAGAGGTAGCCGCAGTGGTAGCAACTGGTTCCTCCTCTACCTTGGTTTCAAAATAGTAGTTTAGCGTCACTTTTACTGAAGGGTCTCCCGCCATCAGATGCGGGGTAAAGATAAAATAACCTGTGCCGCCCCAGTCATAACCCGCATAAGTGCCATCCGAGATGCAGAAAGTTATGCCTCCCGAATAATCCAGTTGTTCCGCCGAGCCAGATGTTTGTACTCCTCCGCTGGTAACAGGTATCACCGCTCCAGCGGGTGTGGTCAACGTCATGCGGAAAGCGCCGCCCTCTACCTTCCATGTCATATGCAATATCTGGTCGTCGGTCAAAAACAAGGGCAGCAGGTAGGCGTTATAATCGTTCGGCTCATTCACCACCAGATTGAAAGCCGCGCTGTAGAGCTTGGGCGCAATTGTCGCCTTGCTGGTGTCCTTGACGGCCACCGTTTTCACGACGGTGCTTATTATAGTGACAGGAACAGTTACAGTCGAAGAAGAACAACCGGCCGCCGGCGATAAAAGCACAAGCAGGCAAACCAGCAGACCTAATAATATGGCTTTATTTTTCTTTTTCATCATAACTATACGGTTCCAGTTGTCATGTTCCATATTAGCATCTGAAAATCGCCAAAGGCTGTACCCAGGGGTACTTTTTTATGACCCCTTTTGCCCGATTTTTTGCCCGTATGCGGCAAAACAAGGCTTGAGTCTGCGCCGCTTTATCAACTATACTGATGCCAGTTTGATGGAAGTGAGCCGATGCTGGATTTAAACCGCGTAGCCGGACAGATAGCGGAAATGGTAGGACAGTTCAAAGCCAGAGGGCAGGAACGGCAGGAGCACCTCGCCCTGGCGCTCACCCTGCTGGTGGATAAAAAACTCGACTTCGAGAAGCTCAAGCGCAAAGCCGCGCAGAGCAAAACCACATTTCTTGTCGCAGGACTGGTAGAGCCGCTCGCGTCACATCACGCACCAGCCGATATGCCGCACGATTTCAGCATAGTCGCCACCGACGGCTCGCAGATAGATGTTGACCGCCACCAGTCGGCGCGCTGCTGTCTCATAAACATAGGCCGTGTAAGATTGGATTACGGCGCGCAGCCCCATGCCTCTCTGGAAAGCCTGCCAAGGCTCTGTGCCGATGACAGTGAAATGGTCATTTCCAACGGTTTGAAAGAGCAGGTGCTGGAGGGCGCGCTGCTAAACATCAAGCGTTCGGTGGATGAGTGCAGGCATCTTGCGGAGATGGCGGCTGAGCTGCCCCCCGCCCAGCCCGCGCTGGCTGTCATCGACGGTTCGCTTGTCCTGTGGGGACTGTCGAATAAAGAATACCAGCCTTTTGTGGTTGAAGAACTGCTGGACAAAGGATTTATAAAACACCTCGACACCATGCGCAAGCTGGCGCAGGAAAGGCCGCTGGCGCTGGCAAGCTACATCAGTTTCCCGCGTTCGACGGATGTGGTCAATGCTCTAAGGTTGATACTATGCCCGCACGACCTGGCTGACTGCGACAAGTGCTGCGGCGAAATACCCATCGGCAAACGCCCCTGCGACACCATATCGGGAGTACAGGACAGGGATTTGTTCACCAACCTGCTGGGAGAAGGCGAACGCTCTGCTTTGTTCGCCAGCCAGTCAAAGATTGTGAAAGAGAATTACGGCGAACATAGTGTGCAATTTTTCTACATGAAACTGGAAAATGAGATTGCCCGCGTGGAAATACCGCAGTGGGTGGCGGAAGATGCGGCAAAACTCGGCCTTACCCATGCCATTATGCTCGACCAGTGCAAACGAGGGCAGGGCTATCCTGTGGCACTATCCGAGTCTCACGAGCAGGCGGTAGTGACCGGCAAAGACAGGCAGAACTTCCAGCAGCTTGTAGAAATGCTGATGGCTGATGGGCACATGGATACATCCATATCCGCCAAGAGCCGCAGCAAAAAGACGAGGTGGGTGTGATATACGAACTCTACCCATTGACTATCGGTATCATAGATGATACCATTTATTAGATGACAAAAAACCGGAAACGCCTGGACAAAATTAAGCAAAACCCCAGAAATATCTCGTTGGATGATTTCGAGGCTCTGATCAATCAGTACGGTTTCATTAAAGAAGGAAGCAAACACCCGCGTATTATCATCACAGGACAGCCTTCTATCCCATACAAACGGGAATCTCCAGTGAAAAAATGTTATGTTGATGAACTTCTGGAAGCGATAGAAAAGGCTGATAGGGAGGAAGCCGAAGGAGAAGGGAAAAAATGAAAAAGAAAGATATCAACTACTATTTAACACTGCCTTATACTACCGTTGTCGAAAAAAGAGATGATGGCCGCGGCTCTTACTACGTTGCCAGAGTCCTGGAATTGCCGCATTGTCTTATTCACGGCGATACTCCTGAAGAAGCCGTCAGCGAGCTGGCCGATGTCAAACACGACTGGCTGGAAGATTGCCTTGAACGGGGAATACACATTCCAGAGCCTGAAAAACAGGAGTATTCGGGAGAACTCCGGTTGCGCATGCCGCCGTCTCTTCATCGCAGACTGGCTATCGTCGCCAGAAAAGAGGGAGTCAGCCTGAACAGCTATCTGAATAGTATCCTTTCCGGTTCAGTGCAGTTCACGGGTAAACCGAGCAACAAAGAAGATTGCCTGGTGTAACTGCAATTTCGGCCAAAAGCCGCAGCAAGAAGACGAGGTGGGTATAGTACAGTTTTCCTCGCCCTTGATGGGAGAGGATTAAGGTGAGGGTGAAAATTCAGGCCAGCGTAATGTTAACGATATGATGAGGGCAACAGTATGAATGATAAATCAAACCGTCTCGGAGAAATAATCGAAGCCAATACTACCGGCTTCACCG
>CAYRSY010000110.1:0-4834 GCA_964427105.1 uncultured Dehalococcoidales bacterium | reverse complement strand
CTTATCGGCTGGTTTTATACGGCTCCGCCCGTTAAGGCCGCATACCGTGGACTGGGTGAAATTTTCATGATGCTGGGCTATGGCCTGCTTATCATTACTATCTACTATACGCAGGCGGGATGGAGCTGGCTGCCGGTGATAGTGGCATCAACGCAATTTGCCGCGGTGCCTGCAATCAAGCTGTTGCGCGCTTTCCCCGATGCCGAGGCTGATGCCAGCGTCGGCAAACGTACACTGGCGGTCATTTTCGGGAAAGAGAGGATGAGCCGTGTTTATATTATCCTCGTAATAACGGCCATAGTTCTTTTTACCCCGACTTTTGTTATAACACGTTCTCCTTTTGCCATATTAAACCTCATCCCTGTTTGGTTTTTAACGCAAAGCCTGGTGCCTATGCTGAATGGCAGATGGCGCACGCGGGCGGGTTTAGAACAGGCCTGCCGCAAAGGGTTTATGGGATTGATGCTGTCGCCGCTTACTCTTACGATTACTTTCCTGCTGGCAGGATTGTTTAAATAGGCTCTATGAAATTGGAGGAGGATTAATGAGAAATAAAACTGTTTTTGCGTTTTCGTCGATGGTATTAAGTCTTGTCCTTGCCGTACTGGCGCTGGGCGGCTGCAATCCGGCGGCCAAAACCAAGGAATCCCTCAAGATAGTGATGGCGCCTTACTTCGGAAGCTGGTTGTGCACCTATGCCATAAGCAACGAACTGGTTACTTCGGACGTTGTGGATGTTACTATCGAGCAAACCGCTATGTTTGATGAACAGATGCTGGCTCAAAACTACCCCATCGGCGCTATCAGCACCTCCGCTTTTGGCGTGGCGCTTGAAAGCGGAATATCCATGAAGGTAATGGGGGTTTATCTGGCTCAGGCCGGAATTGAAGCAACCAGAGGCGTATCGGTTGTATATGTCAAAGCCGGCAGTAATGTGGCTTCCGCTTCTGATCTGGCAGGCAAAAAGGTCGGTATTCCCGTGTCGCAGGCCGGGATTGCCAGCACCTTTCTCGGTCTTCTAAAAAGCGAATACGGTATCAGCGCTGATCAAATGACTCTACAGGAAACACCTTTGCCGCAACTGATAGAGCTATTGCGCAGCGGTGCCATTGATGCCGCCCTGCTGCTCGGCGATCCTTCGGTACAGACATATTATAACGATGCATTCGAAGTGCTATGGAATGTGGATGAAGCTTTCGAGAAGAAATATGGCACTTGTGATCCGGCTTCTTTTCTGGCAGTGCAATCTGATTACCTTGCAGAAAATGGCGATGCGGTGGAAGCTGTTTATAAACTGCTGCTGGCCGGCAAGGAATACGGCGAGGCTCATCTTGAGGGATTGGCGGCCAAGTATGTGGCGGAATACGGCGGCAGCGCAGATTTTTATGTGAATGCCTATACCAATCATTATTCCGTGACCTTTGAGCCTGTAGATGGTAATCTGGAAACCAGCGTCATGGCTGTTTTCCAGTATGTAAAAGACCGTGGTGTTATTACTGCATTACCTGACTCTGAAACCGCTTTCTGGACACCGTAGCCCAATCATCAAATGCAGGGGCGCAGCATGCTGCACCCCTGGTTTTTGGATTTTTATATGGACGAGGAATTTTACGAGTGCGGGAGGGTTTAAAACCCTCCCCTGCAGAGACGGAGAATCCCATGCGCTAAGCCGCCCGGCTTACGATAAGCTTCTCGGCCAGTTCCCTGCAGTAGGAACAGCTTCCGCATTTATATCCGCAGCTTGTTACTTTTTCAAAGAATCCGTATTCATCAAGGCTCTTGTTATCGATATAAACCGATTCTCTGGCGGCGAAATACCTTATTGAAGCGTCCATCAACTCGAACAGGCTGCCGTCCCAGCTTTCCTGCATATAGGCTTTACTTATCATCTCCCATTTGGGATTTGATCGTCCAACAACCTTGAAACCTGATGTTATCTCCCCATACCTGCGCATATCTTCCGGTCTTATCCAGGGTGATTGAAATACATATTCCCTGTGCTCTCCTGCAAGTTTGGAGCAATTCTGAAAGAATATCTTTGCCATTTCAGCCGAACCGGCGGCGCAATCCGTCTCCACTGACTTGTGCGAGATATACCCTGCGTGAAATCGCTCGAAAGGGCACTCGTACAGGCAGCCCTGATTGAGCATCAGTTTTATCTCGGCTCCCGTCTGGCGTTTCATTTCCTTCAGCACATCCAGTTCGCGGTTGACGTTGGAATTGGGGATAAGAACATCAGCCCCCATCTCCCTGAAATACACCGCCCGCTGCACGGTGTCTATAGAGGACAGCACCGAGGCGCACACCTCGATGGTGGGTATATCTTTTTTTACCTTTTTTATATAAATAGGGTTGGCGATGGTCACGGTTTCCACGCCGTGCTCTTCATGCATGCGCCGTATGTAGTTTATTCTGGAGGTGATGACATCCTGCCGGTACCAGCTGCTGCCTTCACAGACCGAGTTGAGCAGCATGTTGACGCGCAGGTGCGCAGCGTGGATTTTATCTATAACATCTGTGAATTCGTTCAGGCTGATTTCAGGCATAATGCGCGCCGCCGCCGAAAACTGTTGCGGTCCTGCGATATAGACCTCTTTAACAGTGTTGGAGCCGACGCTTTGCAACGCAAATATCTGCGGCAGGCTTTCCAGTTTGCCGTTATAGGGGATGGAAAAGTTGAGGCTGTTCATGCTTTTGAATATCTCCAGAGTATTGTTTCAAACGGCTATCATTATAGCCAATCGCGGGAAATCTTTCAGTTTATTTTACCTTCCTGTGCTGTTTTTAGCATGGGTCCCGGGGGCTCATGCTAAAAGGTAAATGCGCATGTTATAATCCCCTATCTTTAACGCAGTTTAGATTTGCAGAACTGCTATCCGCTGTGATTATTGAATAGGAGAATTATGAAGCGCAATCTGTTATTTACCTGTTTTTCGCTTATACTCATTCTGGTTTTGCCGGCTACCATGCTTATCGGCTGCAGTTCGACATCCGGCGAGAGGGTTGTCGTAAGAATAGCTTTGTCGGTTCCTTTCAATAGCTGGCAGACGACCTATGCCATCCGCGAGGGGATAATAGCTTCGGATAAGGTTGATGTCCAGATCTCGATGTCAACTGATCCCGAATCCCAGCTTCTTTCCGGCAATGCCGAGATGTCGGCCATGTCCACTTCCGCTTTTGCCGCCACGCTGGAGACGGCCGATATGCCGCTAAAGGCGGTAAGCACAGTGGTGGTTCAAACCGGCGCGCAGGCTGCCAAGGGGGTAAATTATCTGGTAGCTTTGGCTGGAAGCGATATACAGTCTCCGGCAGACCTTGTCGGCAAAACAATAGGCGTTCCGGAACTCAACAGCAGCAGCACCAGCACTTTCCTGGCGTTTTTGAAATCGGATTATGGCATAGACGAAAGCCAGCTTACGCTGGTGAGCAAGTCCAACTCTGTGCTCATAGAGCTTCTGCGCAAGGGAGAACTGGACGCCTCTGTTCTGGGGCAGAACGTCGGTGTTCAGGCATATGCCGAACCTGAAACCTTCAAAATTATCTGGAACTTGGACGAAACTTTTATCGAGAAATATAATACCCCCTGCGTCGTCTCCGTCATGGTAGTCAACGGCAATTTTCTTGCGGAAAATCGCGAGGCTGTCGAAGCGACGATGGAGCTTTTAAAGGAGTCTGCGGATTGGGGTGATGAGCATCTGGAACAGCTTGCATCGGAATATGCCGCCGAATTCGGGAAGACCGCCGGGTTTTACCAGATGGTATATAATGAACATTCCCGTGTTATGCTGAATGACATCGAAGGTGATGTGCTTGATTCTATCATGGCGGTATTTGAATTCGTTAGAGTGAGGGGACTTATCGATACTATCCCCGACCCCGCCGTGGTTTTTGTAAAACTATAGGTATCTTTATGAATGAACAGCAATATGGTCGCCGGCAGAATATGTCGGCGGCCTTCGGCTGTCGGCAGGAACTTGCGGATAAAGTCAGCCCTAAACTTGAGATGTCCGCTGGTGAAAGGAAATGGTCATGCAGATAGATGATTTTTTAACGCTGATACACGAGCGCCGCAGCATCCGCCGTTTCAAGCCGGGGGTTATTCCGCGTGAAGACATAGAAAAGATACTGGAAGCCGGCCGCTGGGCTATGTCGGGGGCCAATGGACAGCCGTGGGAATTTGTGGTGCTGGATGACACCTCAGTCATGCAGAGAATATACGATTCATGGCTGGAGCCCCGCGTGGAAACGTATGAAATCGAACAGTCGCGCGTGCCGGACCTACAGCAGCACAACCACCGCAGCTATCCCTCTGCTCCTCCCTTTATGAATTCGGCAGCCATGATTGTTGTTCTGGGAGACCGCCGTACCTATCAGGCTACCGTGCTGGCGGCTCACTATCTGAACGGCGAAGGCGGTACGGACTCTACCTATTATAAGGGGGTGGGGAATGCCACGCATAACCTGATTCTGGCGGCGGCCGCTATGGGACTGGGCACGCAGTGGATAAGCGTCAGCTATATCTGGGGACAGGCTATCAAGAAGATACTGGGCATCCCTGAAATAATGGACGTGCATACCATCGTGTGCCTCGGCTATCCTGATTACCAGGCTGCCCCTGCCTACCGCAGGGAACTTTCCGAGATTACGCATTATAACGGCTATGACATGTCCAAATACCGCTCAGGAAGCGATATTTTCAATTACTTGCAAAAGCTGCGGGGCAATACGGCGGCGCATTACAACAAGTAAGAGTTTTATCTGTATCAGGACGATGGAAAGATATGGCGCAAATAGATGAATTTATAGAGCTGATACACAAACGCCGCAGCATCCG
>CAYRSY010000109.1:0-4932 GCA_964427105.1 uncultured Dehalococcoidales bacterium | reverse complement strand
CAGGGTATGCGGAATTAGCTATATTACATAATATTGTAAGTATGCAAAACGCCTGGTGACTCGTTTGAAAAATATGAGACAGAATATTTGATCAGGGACGTATTGATTTTTATAGCCGCTAGGGATAAGCTTCTAGCCATAAAGACCGCTGCATGCGTTACGGGAGAGGGGAATTATGTCTGGTTTGCGTTTTTCTTTGCCTTATAACGATGACAATGACACATTAAGAGAAATATTTACTCTTAACGGACTGGGCGGCAACAGCGTCTCGGAAGTATACCTTTCGTGCCCCCAGGAGATTTCAGGGTCGGGAAGAGTAACTCCAAAAGTTGCTCTGGATAAATTCACCTCGGTGGTTGACCTGATACATTCGAATAAATTAAGAACAAATCTGATTCTTAACTCCACTTGCCAGGGGGCAGGATGGTATTCTGATAAAAGCATCGCTTTGCTTCTGGATTTTCTTGAAACCATGTACAGTGAGCATGCCGTAGAAGCGGTCACTATTGCCAATCCGATATTTATAAAGGCCGTGAAACAGCATTTGCCGAAACTGGAGGTTTGCGCATCTGTGCTAAGCGATGTGGATTGTCTGCAGCGGGCGCAAATTATCAGGCAGGCGGGCGCTGACACTATTACGCCTGATGCCAATATAAACCGTGATTTGGAACTGCTTAAAAAGATTAAGGATACTACCGGCGCCGATATAAAAATAATGGTTAACGAGGGGTGTTTGTATAAATGCCCGTTCCGTAAATTCCATTTTAATTATGTTTCGCACTGGTCGCGTGAACTTGAGCATTCGACAATGAAAAGCAAGGATTTTTTTAATCATTGTTTGTCCATTACTTATAAAGATCACGCGCAGATACTGAGGTCGGCATGGGTAAGGCCGGAAGATTTGCAGTATTATCGGGAAATCACCGATTATTTTAAAATTGTAGGCCGCGCCAGGCCGCGAAATGTGGTTTTGCGAATGGTGAAAGCTTATATGAGTCAACATTATGAAGGGAACCTGATAGACATAATATGCAGCAGCTTAAGCGCATTCGGGCTGACATACGGAGCCTATCTGGATAATAAAAAACTGGGAGAATGCGGCTTCTTCCAGAAGGTGACTTCGTGTGACGGGAAGTGTGAAGATTGCGGCTATTGTACCCAATTAGCCCGTGAGTTAATCCAGATGAATGTCGTAACCCCTGAAAAACTGGAGGACGCCGGGTATAAAGCAAAACCCTAAACCGGAGAGATTATTCAGCTTGTTTGATAATTGATTTATCATCAAATGTTTATAAAGGGACTGGCATAAGCGGAAATCTCTAGGCGGATTTCTCCAAAATATATCCTCTGCCGGGCATGGATTTAATACAAATAGTGTTTTCGGAAATAGTTTCTATTTTTTTTCTTAATCGCCGGATGTATACACGCAGCGTGGCGTCAGCATGCGGATAGCTGTCTCCCCAGATGGCTGTTGAGAGGTCATCGAAAGTGGTTACTTGCGTAGCATCATCCATGAGGGCTTGCATAATGAAGTTTTCAGTGCGGGTAAGATAAGCCTTATTTTGCCCGTGAGATATCTGGCTGCGGGAAGCGTCAAGGTAAAGTAATCCGAAAATAAGATTTCCCGAATTACCTGTGTGATGCCTTCTTAAAACTGCCTGTATGCGCGCAAGCAGTTCCATTTGACCGAATGGCTTGGCAATATATTCATCCGCTCCCAGTCCCAGCCCCTTTACGATATCAGCCTCGTTTTTATTAATTGTTTCGATTATAACCGGCACTTCCGAGAAGTCTCTGATTTGTTTTAATACGTCGAAACCGCTGATGTCGGGGAGCCCTATATCGAGTATCACAAGATCAGGGGCGGCGCTTTCTACCATTTGTACACCGTCTACTCCATGATGGGTGGATATTATCTGCGCCCCTTGCCAGCCTATTTCCAAAGCCAGCGAAAGGAACTCGGTAATTTCAGAGTCATCTTCGATAATCAGGATTTTCATAATCCCTGCTTCAAAAGATTTAGCACCGTCCCCCTGCATTTACGGGGATGGAGAAACCCACTGTAGTACCCCGGTTTTTACGGGTTTTTACCCATATTTGTCCTTTGTGCAGTTCAACTAACATTCTGGCCAGCGGCAATCCGAGCCCCATACCGCCGTGATCCCCTGTGTTTTTGCATTTCGGGTGGTAGGGTTCAAAAAGCACCGGCAGGATATCATCATTTATGCCATAGCCATTATCTCTGACTTCGATTGTTATATTTGTGTCTGCTTTTTTACATTGCACAATGATATTACTCCCTGCGGGAGTGTATTTCAATGCATTTTCAAGAATATTCAGCATAATCTGCCGCAATCGCAACTCATCGGCGCATATGTATAAGGGGGAACGGGGGTATTTGAATATCAATTGCTGTTTTTTCCTTCTGGCTTCAAGGCTGCAGAACTCAACGATTTCGTTTAAAACCCGCATTATATCGATCTCGTTATATTCCAGCTGAAGTCTGCCGACTTCCCCGCGAGTCATATCGACCAGATCATTGATGCTATTGTTAAGATTTTGAGCTCCCCGGTAGATGTTTTGAGCTACTCGTTTGAGCTGTGCATCCTGTATGTTGTCGAGCATGAGCTGACTGGCTCCAAGCATGGGAGCCAGAGGGGTTTTCAGGTCGTGTACCAATGTCCTGGTGAAATCTATCCGTTGTTTAATTTGAGTCTGGAGCGCATCGTTAATTGCAACCAGTTCACCCGTACGTTGAACCACCTGCGCTTCAAGCTGTTGACTGTGTTTGCGTAATTTCGCTTCAGCTTGCTTAAGATCGGTAATATCTATTACCCACACGAATACTTTTCCCCATGAATCTTCATAACCGGGAGCGATGCATTGCAGCAGCCGCCGGTACTGCTGCTTTCCCGTGAAAGTGTTTGCATGGTTTTCTTCCACAACGCAGGTTAGCCCCTGCGCAAACCCGCACAGCACCGATTTTGTGCCATTACGTGTTGATGGCAATCTCAAAATCCTTGCAATCTTGTCGAGATACTCAGCCAGGGTTTTTGACCCCATCATTTCTATTAAAGTCTGATTTACCTTTATTATTTTCAACGCATAAAGGCAGGATTGGAATACATCAGGGTGGTCGGTAAAATACTTTTTAAAATCAGTCACTCCTGAAGATTTAAGATTGTCTATGATTATTTTGGCTTTGGAATAGTCTGACTCATAAATGCCTATCGGAACATTTTCAAAAAGCAGCTGATAATGCTCTTTTTCAGCCATAAGTGCGTTGATTAACGTCTTGCGTTCAGATATATCTCTGATATAGGCGACATTAGCTGGCTGTCCTTTATATTTGGTCGGCGCGCCGGTAATTTCTACGGGCACTATATCGTTGTCTTTGCAAATAATCTGCATCTCATATAGGCCGGGAATAGACATCCCCGCAAGTTTTTGCTGATGTCTCTCGATCGAAGCCTGCCGGTCTTCGGCTTTAATTAAATCAAAAAAAGACATCTTGGATAGTTCATCTTTGCTGTATCCGGTTATGCGCGGCCACTGTTCGCTGATAAATGTCTGCGCTCCTGTCATTCCATCGATATCTTGTAGCATAACTATGGCTTCGCCTGCTTCAGTTCCCAATTCAATCAATGCCCTGTAGCGTTCTTCGGATTCCTGTATTTGCCATAAAAATTGCTGCCGCTCTGTAACATCACGGAACTGTTCGACTACTCCGGTCAATCCGCCCGTTTTATCAGTTAAAGCAGCGGTTGTCGCAATACAGGGGATAGTGGTGCCGTCCTTTTTTTTGCGTTCTATCTCTACCTGAATATTGTTCTCACCGTCGATAATACGTTGCAGGCGGCATTCCGGCGTGTGGCACATGGCGCTGGGGAATATCTCCCAACACTTTTTATTAACTACTTCGCTTTGTTTTATTTCGCTCATCTCAGCGAAAGAGCGATTAATGCGGCGTATAGTAAAATCCTTGTTGATAACACGTATGGCATCGCTGGAGGAATCAAGGAGCTGTTCAATTTCATTCTCCAGTTCGTTGTTGGAAACACCTGCAGGCTTTTTATCTTTGAAAGCTTTTGGGGTCATTTGCTACCTCTTTATTCAGGAAGGGAAAGGCGTTTAGCCAATAATGTATAACTAAGTATAAGGTATGTCAATACGTCCAGTGGGACATTGCTGACAAAGGATGAAATTTGATGCATGAGTTTTTGGTTTCCGGTTAGCAGCGGGCGTATGCTGTGTCTGGAGATTTATTTTCCGGTTGGTGCGGAGGAAATGATAGTTTTGGAAAATCGTGATAATCTGGAATGCTTACAAGGACATTACTTGAAGAGCACTAGCTGATTTACTAACGAATGAGTAGAGGATATTAAAGTGCGCCTGTGGAATAACGGGGAATACTATCATTGCTCAGGGGCGGCCTTGTACTTTCACTATTCCGGCTATTTCGTGCTTCGGCTGGTTTTAAGCGCCTGGAAAAAGAGTATCCACCATACAAGGCTTCCCAGGAATGTAGATGCGGCAGATAACCAAAGATTTAACGTGGCGAAACAAAATGAGGTTATTCCCAATATGCTGCCGATCATCAAACTGGAGGATTTGGCTGGTTTGCTGGTTTTGGATAGAATGCTTGGAATTAAAGATAACGAACTTGCGAAAGTTCCTATTGCAATAACATAATCTTGCCAAACCATTATATCCCTCCGTAGAATAATGAGGCTTTTGTTAAATGCAATATTTATCTTATGGATAAGCAGCCTGATTAAGCGGATTTCTCTATAATTATATTGCGTAGCAAAGACAGTATAACGAAGGCTGCTCCGGCGGCCAGCGCCAGATAAAAACCTGCTGTGATGCTGGAATCAAAACTCATTCCCACCTGTTTATAGAGGCCGCCGGCGGTTAATCCCTGCAGGGCAA
>CAYRSY010000108.1:0-4962 GCA_964427105.1 uncultured Dehalococcoidales bacterium | reverse complement strand
TTAGCAACATTTACGTTATTTCGATATTTTTACGCGCTGAAATAATGTATTCTTCAGGATACCCGAATTAACTAAAACAATGATACGAATTTTATTTATACTTCCCCTTTTTTTGCTCGCAGCAAAAGTAAACGCGCAAACAACCGGGAGCTATGATCAGGCGGATCAGACCATCCTGCAAATCCCTGATCAGATGACAAGATCAACCCGCGACATCGCAGACTATGTCAAACAGCATTTTGATAATCCGGACGCCCGGTCAAGAGCCATCTTCGTCTGGGTTGCCCGGAACATTCAGTATGACCTGGCGAACATGTTTGCCGTTAATTTCTATGAAAGCACGGACGAGATCATCAATGAAGCGCTGAAAAACCGGAAAGGGGTCTGTATGCATTTCGCCGAACTTTACAATAACATTGCCAACCTATGCGATATTAAGTCGTATGTGATCAGCGGATATACGAAACAAAACGGTTCTGTGGATTATATGCCTCATGCATGGTGCGCAAGCCTCATCGGACCCGAATGGTATTTGCTTGATCCTACGTGGGGATCAGGGTACTTACAGAATGATAAATTCGTAAAGAAACTGAACAACGACTACTTTAAAGCGAAGCCGGAACAACTGATCAGTTCGCACATGCCGTTTGATCCGCTGTGGCAGTTCCTGAGCTATCCGGTCACCAACCAGGAATTCTATGAAGGTAAAATCAACATGGATAAAACAAAGCCGGAATTTAATTATTCGGATACCTTGAAGCAATACGAGCAGCAATCAGAGACGGAGAGGCTTGTTTCCTCGGCCGGAAGAATTGAGAAGAACGGCGTCCGGAATTCGATGATCGCTGACCGTCTGCAACATATTAAAAGAGAGATCGAATATTACAACAACAAGCAGACCGTTGATACCTTCAACGCGGCCACCAGTCTGTACAACAGCGGAGTTAACCAGCTAAATCAGTTTGTCAACTACCGCAACAACCAGTTTTCCCCTGCCAGGCCCGACAATGAAATACAGGAGATGGTCAATGCCGCAGAGAAGTCTTTTCTCGATGCCCGGGACAAGCTGAAAGAGATCAAAAACCCCGACTCTAATGTGGCAGGCTCTATCGCGCAACTCAACAGGTCGATCGATGAGGCAATGAAAAACCTGGCCGAACAAAAAGCTTTTCTCGAAAAGTATTTCAAGACGGGGAAAATGTTCAGGAAATCATTGTTTTATAAATACAAATGGATGGGAATTCCCTTAAACTAGCGCCGGAAAAGCTTTTAGTGGCTATAACTGATCATGAAGTAAAAATTCCGCCCCGGCCGGCTGTAGTCTCCCCAGTCTAAATGTTCCGAATAGGCCTTGTCGAGCAGGTTCTCCACACCGGCATTCAGGTGAATGACCGATTCCCCGGCGTGGATTTTATATCTTGTCCGCAAATGAAACAGGGTGAACCCGGGCGTTTTCGTCTCGCCATAACCGGCGTTGACACGGTTTTGCCGTGCCGAATATTCATTTTCGAACTGAAGCCGGCAGTTCCCTTTCTCAAAATGAACGGAGAACAGGTTCCTTAACGGCGGCATTAACGGAAGCGGCCCGTTCCCGTCCGTTTCACCCCTGTTATACTTCAATACATTGAAAAATTCAAGTGCAGGCAAAGGCTTCCAAAACAGTTGCAGATGTGTCGTAAAAGTCCGGGCAAAAGGGATGTTTTCATACCTCTTTGTCCCTGCGGCATAAAGATTCAGAGCCTCGTAACCGGGAACGGTCAAACCCAGAATATAATCGCTGATGTGATTGTATCTGGCGTTGACCGAAAGTTTAAACGCCGTCCGGGTATAGCTGAGGTTACCGAAAACACTGAGCGACCGTTCAGTCTTCACATCGGGGTTGCCCACGTAGTCGTAACCATCGTATGCATTGAAAAGATAAAACCCAAACTGCTCCGACAGCGTGGGAAGACGCTGCCCCCGGCCAATCCCTGCTTTGGCCTGCCACGATCTGTCCGGCGCATAAGCCACGGTGAAGTTGGCCGAATGGACAAACTCGTGAAATGGCTTGTCCACGTCGTATCCCAGCGAACTGAACTGTTGTTTTCCCGGTTCCGACAAGACTTTGGATGAACTGTAATCGGCACGCAGATCGACAGCCAGTACCATTTTCCGGCTCAGCACATAATCGTTCTGCAGAAAAACACCGGTGACCTGCCGCCGGTGTTCAGGCCAGGTTTCGGCGAACATCGGGGGCTCGCCGGGATTGGAAAGGTTGTTCATAAACATCGTCATTTCTGCCTTTTGCCGGCTACGGTAGCTTTCCAGCTTAACTGACAACAAGTTCCTTTCCGACCAGCGGACGCTTGCTTCGGCAAAAGCGCCACCGGTACGGCTCCATCCGGGCATGTCCATTTTCATGTAAACACTGTCCGCCTTGCCGGTCCTTGAATTTTGAACCAGATACAGGCTGTCGCGCTGTGAATCATCCATCAGATGATAAACGGTGTTGTAATAGGCCCGCACTTTGAAATCAGAGAGCCGCATGAACTTTTCAGGTTCATATTTCAGGCTGTAAATCCGCCCTTTGGCCCGGCTCACGTCCATTGGCAAAGCGGCGTAACCCACATGGAATGCATCGTCGATGAGCCAGTCGAATGTCAGATCATGCCCTGCCGCCGGACTGAAAAGCACAGACTGGAGCAGGTTTATTTTTTCGTACTGCGTAAACGGCACTTCGCGCCCGTTCCCGCCGGCGTACGGCGAATAGTGTTTGTAGACCCCGCTTATGCGGTAAGCCCACTTTTCCTTTCCGTAATTGGAAATGAAAAAAACGGTTTTCCCCTGTGACACTGTTTCGTAATTCACCCCCGTTTCGATGGTGAACGCCGATCTCCCTGGAGACTGCAACTCCAGGTCGAAGGTTCCGCCCACCGTACTTCCGTTTCTGTTGCCGGCCGGACCTTCGTTTATCCGGATACTTTTCAGGTTGACCGGTTCGACATACGAAGTGACAGGGTCCATTTTATCGGTACAGGCACCAAACATCTTCATGCCGCCAATGGTCACGTTGACCTGTCCGGACGAAAAACCGTTCAATACCGGTTCTTTGGCGTAAGCGCCCCGGCCAATCAGGGACATGCTTCCAAGCCGTTCACTGATCTTGTCGATCCCTGAGCTGTAAAACGACTGGTAATACTTAACGGCATTTTCATCGCTCAGCACAATTTGCTGCGTGACAACCACCTCTTTGATCTGTACGGTATCTATGGCCATATTCTTAGCAGCTTTTTGCGCCTGCAGGTCACCGGCGAAGCCGGTAATCAGGCACCACATAAAAAATGAATTTTTCATTTCTTCCTGTTGTTTCAGAAACCCTTTGCGGATAAGCCCCGGATCATTAAAAAGTGATGTCGAATGAAAGATTCTCTCCGATGGCCTGCCCGTCTTTGGAAACGTCGATGTTCACGCGCCACCAGCCGGTCATGGTGAAGTTCACCTTGCCTTTGTAATGCCCGTTCCCCGTGTGGACAGGGTTCACATTGTTGGGCGAGCCGTGGTTCATCGACGGCATTTCCGGTTCAATGACAACCGAAAGGTCTTCCGCAGCAGGAAAACTTAACATGTTCTCCCGGAAATGGATCGTAAACCCGATGTCGTTTATGCCGACTTTTGGCGTTGAAGGTTCCGGCAGCGAAATAAAATAAGTCTTCCCGTCGACCTGCGAAACCACGCTGAATTCGCGGACTTCTTCGAGGCTTCTCACTTCAGGGATCGTCAGATTGACCGTATCTTTTTCTCCTTCGGAGTCGATAGCTACCTCCAGGGTCCAGCCTTCTTCCGGATTGGAGGGCATGATAAACACAACGGCGCCCTCGAAAAGGCCATCTTCGTTGGGCATATTGACCGGGTTTTCAAACGGGGCAGCATGGGTCATCATGGTCATATGCATCAGGGGGAGCAAAGTGACCGATGCCTGTGTTACACGGCTGTTGCCGGAACTTCTGCGTATATCGAAGTACAGCTTGTTGTACCCCTGGAACAAGGGCTCTTTGGCTCTTAATTCCACATTGAAATGGCCGGCCCCGGAACCTGCTTTCGTGATTGACAGCAGGTTGACTTCTTCAGGAATTTGGTCATCATCTTTTTCACAGGCCGCAACGAAAAGCGTAAGTGCGAATAAAAAAAGGATATGTTTCATTTTAGTATGAATTAATCAGTTGATAAATAACATGTTCTCAGCTCATCCGCCCAGGAACGAGAGGCATACGACACCTCCGGCGAATGGTTGTTCGCACATTCACAGACGTCAGGCCTGTTTCCGTTCAGGAAACCGGATGATCATTAAAAAAGGTCATGTTTATTTATCTTCCCTGAGGCGGCTGAAAGATCGTTTTGGAAACCATGACGCGATAAAGCGGGTTGAGGTATCCGAATTCAACCTGCAACGCTGAAACGCAGAAGCAGAAGTTGTTTACGACAGGGAGGTTATATTCGATCCGTTTCACAGGATCCGCCGCCGGATTTTGTTTTTCCTGCGTAGGATCCGGAGCATTCTCTTTTACCCTCTTTTCAAGATAACATTTCCCTTCACAGCAGGACCGGGGATTATTCCGGTTAATACACAGATTCTCTGCAATGTATTCCCTGAAGGAGTAATACTCGATAAACGGCAGGACCGGATGCAAAACCAGGATCGCCGAAAAAAAGAATAATATAACCGTATTTCTGAAAATCACATAAAAGGAACACACCAGGCAAACGAATGTTCATCCTTTTTTAACCGGCTTCTGCCTGATCCACACCAGGAAGTGAGGTTCATCCGAATCTTCCAAACTACATCCGGATATGAATAAATAATTCAGCCGGAAAAAGAAAATAAACTGACTCTGACAGAAAACCGGATTAATTAACGTATATTCAAAATAAATTTTGCTGATTTACCGGTTATTCACCCAAAACGTACGCCAATGAGATTCCCGG
>CAYRSY010000107.1:0-4963 GCA_964427105.1 uncultured Dehalococcoidales bacterium | reverse complement strand
ATAAGGTAACCGAAAGGTAACAAGAGGGCTCCCCGCAAGGGGAGCCCTCTTTCGTTTTTTATTTTCTTCTCTCCCTATGATTATCGTTCTTTCCTTTTTACTCTCTCCCCCTCACGAGGGGGAGAGTCTGGAGAGAGGGCGCAGGGGAGAGATAAGAGTGAGGGTGAACCATTAGCCTGGCGCCGTGCGCCATAATAAGGATAAAGGTGCTGTAGGGGCGGGTTTTAAACCCGCCCTTTTTGTTTAGCCTGAAGAATCCCTCTTAATCTCCCCTTTCCAAGGGGAGAAACTGGATGGGGAGTTGCGTACCTCCCCGCCCTGGGGTCCTCACGCTCGGCAGGCTCGCTCAGGACGACAACAACTGACAACTGATAACTGTAAACTGATAACTGAAAACTGACATCTGGTCCCAAAGATGACCCCTCAGGTTCTTGCCGCTGCCTGCAGCCTGAGCCTAAAATAGCCGCATTATGTTCCTGAAAAGGGCTTTGGCTGCACTGGCGCTTTGCGCCTGTTTATGCTTAATCTTCTATCAGCCAGCCCCTGTAGAAGCGGTCGCTCCCTGCATATGGGAAACAGTTTCTGCGGCAGCTTTCGCGTCCGAGCGCATAACAGACCTGGCCGTCTCCCCGAACTATGCGCAGGACGGCACTATGTTCGCGCTTACCTTTGCCTCTGGCGGGCATAACCTGTGGCGCACGCAGGACGGAGCCCTGTCGTGGCGGAAAGTGGCGGCGTCAGGCGGCTGTTGCTGGGACTACATAGAGCTGTCGCCGTATTACGGCATATCCGCCCGCGTGGTGTATCTGCTTGGAAGCGGAACCGGCGGCGCTATGCTGTGGCATTCCTCGGATGCAGGAGAAAACTGGGTCAGCAGGACGGCTCCCGCAGACACAGGCTCACCCAGCCCTTTTATGGCGGCCTCGGATACCTGCCTGTATATAGCGGGCTTCGACGGCCTGAACAACCGTCCGTTCGTGTGTTATTCCTCCGATGCAGGCATGAACTATACCACAGGCGGCGCGCTCGGCAATGTGCCGGTGCATTCCCTGTCAATATCGCGCGACAGCGCGCAGAACACTGTCCTGCTGGCTGGCGACACGTACGGCGGCGTATGGATGTCGGGCAATAACGGAGCAGCCTTTCAGCCTGTGGCGCCGGGGCAGTTGACGGGCAGGATAAGCGTGGCTTTCGACGCTCATTTTATGGAGAATTACACCGTATATGCCGCGAGCAGCGACAGCGGCGGCGGAATATACCGCATCAGCGTAGGTTCGGGGCTGCTCTGGGAAAGGGTGGACGCCGCGTCTTCGGCGGGGGGATTGGCGGGAGGGGTGGCGGTTTCGGCATCCGGCGTTTTATATGTCGCGAGTTCGCGGGCTGTGGATTATGCCTCTTCGCAGGGAGGGCTGCTGCGCTGCCTGGATCCTGCAGGAGAACCGTATGCATGGCAAAGAGTGGCAGGCGGATTGCCGGACGGCACAGTGCTGCGCGAGGGCATACTGGAGTGTTCGGGCAACCGCATATGGGCAGTGGACAGCGCCGGTAATTATCTCCTGACCTTTGAAGATACGCTAAGCGAACCTGTAAAGCTGTTCTACCCTCTGAACGAGGCCTGCGGCATCGGCAATGCTTCGACGGCTTCGGTAAGCGGCGTGACGCTCAACTGGCAGCCTGCGGACGGCGCGGAAATGTATGAATGGCAGCTTGGCAGAAACAAGGAGTTTTCTGTTCTGCCATCCGGCTTTAGCGGGAATACTGCGGACACAACCGCACCGCTTCCGTCTTTATCCTGCGGGGAGACATATTACTGGCGCGTGCGCGCTGTTGCCCCGCTTTACAGCCCGTGGTCAGAAATATGGTCTTTCACTACATCTTTTTCTCCTGTGAAACCGGGGGTTCCCGGTCTGGTGGCTCCGCTGTCTGCTGACACTGAGCTTTTACCGCTGTTCCGCTGGGATGCCGCATCCGGCGCAGAAGCGTATGAAATAGTCGTATCCAGAAATATGGATTTATCCAGCCCTGTTATCTCGAAAACGGGAGCGCAGGCAGAAGCGGATAACTTCTGGCAGTGCGGCATAACACTGGATTACGGCACGCCGTATTACTGGAGAGTGAGGGCAGTCGGGGAGTCCGGCTGCGGGGAGTGGAGTGAAAAGGGCGTATTCGTAACGCTGGCTGAACCTGTTGCCGTTCCCTCTGCAACTGCGCCGTTGCCCCCCGCGCCACCACTTATGCCCTCACAGGGGGTTACGCAGCAACCGCCGCAGACATCACAGACGGTTCTGACGGCTGCCGTGCCATCTGCGGTCATTCCTCCTCCCGTTGCATCCCGGTCAAAAGGATATGCAAATGACTGGGTGTGGCATGCGCTGGCGGGCGGCGTTTCAGGGGCGGGACTGATAATGGCAGCCATGTTGCTGGCAAACAGGCGCAAAAACCGCTTGTTATAGGCGGCTTATCGGGTTGGAAACCGCATGAGAGGCGCTCAAATGCCAAAAAAGCCTTACGGGGCGGCTGAAGCGATAAATCCTCCGTTTGGTTTTTATATCCTCTTGAATGGGCATTAAGGCGTCTGCTGTGTTCGTTGTCTTTGCGGGGCTAAGCGATGGCCGAAGCAAATCTGCCTGAGGATTGTTGCAGACCTGCGGCCGGTAATGGCAGGGACGGAATTGCCGCGCTCATTGCACCCGCTCGCAATGACAAAACAGATAGTCTCTCCCGCACGCCCTCTCTCCAAGGCTCTCCCCCTTTGCCAGGGGGAGAGCGTGAATATGAAATGACGGTTATAGGCTGGCGAGAGAGTGAAAAGGAAGAAATTGATTACAGGGAAGAGGATGAGAACAATATCTTAATTTTCGATCGGTGTGCGGGTTTTACTTGGCAGCCTGCGCTTCCAGCAATGTTACCTGCGTGGTCGGCGGCAGATTGTTTTTATTGATGTTAAGCTTGGGTTGCGGCACGGCCTGCTGTATCCCGAATTCGCGCAGGAAATTCTCAACCGGGTCGAGTTCACCCTGAAAAAGCGAAGTCTTGTAGTGCATCGGCAGCACGATTTTAGGTTCCATCTGGCGCACCAGGGCTGAAGCCGCTGCGGCATTGATGGTGAAGGTTCCGCCCACTGGTATCATAAGCACGTCCACCTTGCCGATTTCTTCTATCTGGCTGTCGCTAAGCGGATGTCCCAGGTCGCCCAGATGGCAGATGGTCATCTCTTCCATCTCAAAAACATAGACGGTGTTCCTGCCCCTGTCGGCTCCCTTACTGGCATCGTGCCAGGTAGCTATGCCGATAACGAGAACGCTGGCCACCTCGTACTCACCCGGGCGCTTTATGATGTATGGATCACCTGCAATATCGCCACTGTTAGAATGCCCCGGATGATCGTGGCTTACCGTCACGATATTGGCGCTGGCCTTGCCCAGCGAGTAGCCGCTGTCAGGCGAAAAGGGGTCTGTGATAATGGTGGCCTGCTTGCCTTTAATCCTGAAACATGAATGTCCGAGCCATGTAATTTCCATAGAAGCTATTGTATCACGGCTGGTTTGGAGGGTCAAAGAACGGCAGTGGTCAGTTCTCAGTTATCAGTACCCGGTAGCTGAAAACTGATAGCTGATAACTGGTAGCCTGTGGAGATAGCTTGCTGCCTGTGATATTATATCTATGCCATGCGCTGCGCCATACTTGCTGATATTCATTCAAATGCCACTGCTCTTATGGCTGTTCTCAGGGATGCCGACAGGAGGGGTGGGGTGGATGAGTTGTGGTGTCTGGGCGACATTGTGGGCTATGGGCCTGACCCTCACAAATGTCTTGAAATACTGCGAAGTTTCAAGTGTGTCGGGATTGCGGGGAATCATGACCTGGCGGTTTTGGAAAAAACAGGTCTCTCCAGCTTCGATCCGGATGCTGCGCAGGCCATCCGCTGGACCATGAGTCAGATTACCGCCGAAGATGCCTCTTTTCTCAACCGGCTGGAGACAACTGTTGAAAAAGACGGATTTACGCTGGTGCATGCCAGCCCGCGCCAGCCTGTCTGGGAATATATGGGTTCGCTGAGCAGCGCCAGAGAGAATTTTTCCTGTTTTACTACGCCTTACTGTCTGGTAGGGCACACACATATCCCGATGGGGTTCAAGAAAGATGCCGGAATGGTAAGCGCCGTTTCCCTTTCAGAAAGTATCGGACTGGTTTTGGGGGAGGCATCACTTCTGCTGAATCCGGGCAGCGTGGGACAGCCGCGCGACAGCGATCCGCGGGCCAGCTACGCTACCTATGACAGCGGCAGCGGCGTTTTCCGTTTGCACCGTGTTCCTTATGACGTAGCGGCAGTACGGGAAAGAATGTGGAACTGCGGCCTTCCAGTGCGTCTGTCATCCCGACTTGAGCGCGGAGTATAACATGGGCGCCGAACCAGTTCAGGGGGAATCCCTGACCAAAACTACGAAGAGGCTGCTTGCCGGACTTGATGCACGCGCCAAGAAAAGCCTGGGGCAGAATTTTCTTATAGACTCCGGTGTCCTGCGCAAGATTGTGGATGCGGCGGAAATCTCTCATCAGGATACGATTGTAGAAGTCGGACCGGGGTTGGGCGTTCTTACATCTGAGCTGGCAAAACGCGCAGGGCATGTTATCGCGGTCGAGCTGGATGATAACCTCTCCGTATTGCTAAAGGAAACGCTTTCGTGGGCGGAGAATCTGACCGTAGTTCACGAGGATATACTGAAAACCACTCCGCAGGCGCTGCTGGAAGCAGCCTTTCTTCCGGCGGGAAGCAGTTATAAGGTCGTTGCCAATCTGCCGTACTACATCACATCGCCGGTGCTGCGTCATTTTCTCGAAGCGGATTTACCTCCTTCGATGATGGTAGTTATGGTGCAAAAGGAAGTGGCAAAAGTGATCACGGCGGCTCCGGGCGATATGAGCCTGCTCAGTGTGGCGGTGCAATTCTACGGCGAGGCGC
>CAYRSY010000106.1:0-4976 GCA_964427105.1 uncultured Dehalococcoidales bacterium | reverse complement strand
CGTATTTGTTATGCCCTCTTCTTTAAACGAAGGGGCGCCGCATAAAAGCAAACGCTAAGCCGGCATGCTATCCTCGCAGAGCAAAAGTGTTGAGGCGTCGAATAATATGCCCGCCGGATAATCCTCTTTTCATATATCGCTGGCTGAAGAGACCCATCTGCATGGAAGTCCTTTTCACTATGGTTTTCCGCCATTCACCATTATATGGATTGGCCGAAATAAAGGGCTTGACTATGCCGCTGGAGTGGAATATGTTATAGCAATCCCCTTATTCTCCGGTTAGGCCTGAAAAATATCATGAATTCGAATTTATCTGGATTTCTGTGGCTGGCTCCGGGGGCTTACCTGCTGGGTTCGCTGCCTTTCTCCGTTTGGTGCGGGCGTCTGTTCCTCAGAAAAGATGTGCGCGACTACGGCGACCACAACCCCGGTTCCGCCAATGTCTTCCGCGCAGGCAATCCAGCGCTGGGCATGGCAGTGGTAATGCTCGACATAGGCAAAGGCATCCCTTTCATTCTGCTGGCAAAGACGCTTGAACTCAGCCTTACCACTACGGTTGCCATCGGGATCTGTGCCATACTGGGACATGCCTTCTCTCCATTCCTGCGTTTTCGCGGCGGAAAGGGAGTGGCAATAACCTTTGGCGTCCTCATCGGCCTGTGGCAAACCGCCTGGTTGTTCCCCTTTTGCGTCGCCGCCATAGCAGGGCTTCTGATATGGGAAAGCCATGCATGGATTATGCTGCTGGCGCCGGCATCTACAATCGTCTTTATGCTTTTTTCGCACGCCGGTTTGCTGGCTATTGCTTTCATGCTATGCATACAGGCGCTTTTCGCGTTTAAATTCTCCAGCGATATTGATGGACCGCCAAGACTGAAAGCGGCTCTGCGCGAAAGACTCATGCCCAAACGGCAAGTCTGAAATAAGTAAAACCATGTTATATCAGATAATTATTTCCCTGCTGCTGGCGCTATGGCTACTTAATATGGCGCTCAATATGAAGTTCCTGCCCGTGCCTCGGCGCAATGCCGCAGTGCCTCAACCAGTTCCAAAGGTATCCATAATCATACCTGCACGAAATGAGGAAGCCAATATAGCAACATGCCTGGCTTCCCTCATGGAGCAGGATTATACCCATTTCGAGATAATAGTGCTGGACGACAATTCGAATGATGGCACCGCTGGAATAGTCAGACAGCTACTTGAAAGAGACAGCCGTGTACGCCTGATTCAGGGAGAGCCACTGCCAGAAGGATGGGCTGGAAAACCCCATGCCTGCATGCAGGCAGCCAGAGAAGCCAAAGGTGACTGGCTGCTTTTCACCGACGCAGATACCATCCATACCCCTGATATGCTGCGCCGCACGCTGGCGCTGGCGATAGAAAAGAATGCCGCGCTGCTTTCAGGTTTCCCAAGGCAGATAACCGACAGCCTCTCACAAAAGATAGTTATCCCCATGATATATTTCATAATCATGAGCTGGGCCCCGTTGTGGTGGCTGCAGCAATCATCAAAACCGATAGCTTCGGTCGCCATCGGCCAGTTTCTGCTCTTCTCCCGAAAGGCATACTGGGATATCGGCGGGCATGAAGCGGTAAAAGATCGCATCACGGAAGATTTATTTCTCGGTGCAGAGATCGCCAAAAACGGCGGACGGCATCTGGCAGCGGATTTGTCAGACGTCGTCAGCTGCCGCATGTATGACAGCCTTAATAGCGTTTGGAGCGGTCTCAGCCGTACGCTCTACGGTGTATCTTCCATATCATCCATTGCCCTGGCAGCTTTGGTAATTATCGGTTATACCTGTTTTGTCTGGCCTTTTTTCCTGCTGGGGAGAGTGGCCTTCAGCTCTTCATATATTCCGGTCTGGGCTCCGCTGGTAATTTTCCAGGTAGGGATGCTCTTTATCATGCGGCGATGGGTAGATGCGCGGTTCAAGGAATCGCCTGTCTCCACCGCCTTCTTTCCACTGGGCATGGTTTTTTTAATCGCCATAGTTATCAACGGCATGGCGCGGCAACTGGCAGGAGCAAGCGTTTCCTGGAAACAGCGCGTTTATGCCAGACGGGAACCGGTTGAGTAAGCACTGCGGGACGTAAAATGTCCATGTCAGACTTCAAAAATAAGCTGAAAATCTTTTTCCATCCTCCGGCCGCCCCAAGAATAATGCTGTTCTTCCCGGCGATATTCTTTAAACTCATCTCATCAGGGCTCTCTACAATAGCTTTCGTGCTGAAAGACAGCTCCATGGCAATCGCCGGCATGGTGTTCTGGATGCTATGGATTGTTACCCTGTTCTTTATAGCTCTGCCGCAAACTGACCGCTGGCTGGCAAAAACAGTGCGCTGGCTCAAGCCATTATCATTGTCGCTGATGGCTATATTGATTGTCGCGGGAATAATAGAATCCGGAGCCGTAGGAGCATCGATAAAAGGCTTTTCTATGGCGTCATTCATCGGGCATCAAACCGCTGAGCTTATCGAGGAACAGCGCATAAATCTTACATATAATGACGCCACCGCGCTGTGCCACCAGGCTATAGAAAACCTGCTGGAGGGTAAAAATCCTTATGCCGAGGCTAATATAGTAAGCGCTACCCTGCGCTTCAATGAGGACAATGCTCCCTGGAAAAAAACTACTCCCATCCGCACGGGGAGATTTGCCGATGATTTTCCGTATCCCGAAGATGCTGAGCTTCAATCTGTCTGGGATGGCGCCACCCTCTCTCCGCAGATAATCCCCTCTGAATATGAGAGTAAGCTGAATTATCCCGCCGGATGTTTCCTGCTGGCAGCTCCGTTCGTATGGCTGGGGATAGGCGACCTGCGCTGGATTTATCTGCTGGCCGTGATTGCGGGGCTGGCCTTTGCCATAGCGAAGGCTCCGGGCAACATGCGGCTATGGCTTGCAAGCGCGGCGCTGGCCAGTCTTGAAATCTGGCAATCTGTTGCCAGCGGCGAAACGGGAGCTCTTGTCTTTCCATTCTTGCTGGGCGCATGGCTTCTGCTGAAGAAGAATCTGTGGCTTTCGGCAGTATGTATGGGAATAGCCATTGCTACCAAACAGACTGCCTGGTTCTTTCTTCCCTTTTACCTGATACTCATCATAAAAAGCATCGGATGGAGAAAAACATCTGCGGTAGTCCTGATATCGGGCAGTGTTTTCCTGGCTTTTAATGCGGCCTTTATTATTCAGGATCCGGGATTATGGCTGAGTTCTGTACTATCTCCCATGACAGATGAGTTCTTTCCTATGGGGGTAGGGCTTACCAGCCTGGTATCCAGCGGCATGATAAACATCGGGTCGCCGCTGGTATTCACGCTGCTGGAAGTATCCGCTTTCATCTTTGCCATGATATGGTACTGGCATAACTGCCTGCGCTATCCGCATACCGGCATCATTCTGGCTGTCGTGCCGCTTTTCTTCGCCTGGCGCAGTTCCTGGTGGTATTTCTTTTATTTTGACATAATATTGCTGGCAATTATCCTGATTGAGAATCACCAGCAGGGACAGATCGCAAGAGCAGAAAGTCCGGTTCTTCAATAAAGCAGCGTCCGGCGGGCAATAGACCAAACGGCATCGAGCAAGACCGGGCGGGACGGAGATATGCAGCGAAACCACTTCTGCCAGGCATTATATGTCTGAAAGTTGAAAAACATCAGCTGGGTCTGCAGGCTTTTGCTGATATCCTTGTTTCGATACTGGGTAACATCGTATAGATCTATAACACCGCAAAATTTGTTCATCGGTAATATAAAAGTATTATAGTCTTCGCGGAAGAAAGACTGCATATAAAGGATAAGAATACCGTCCAGCGTCACATGCAGTAAAGGACTGATACGCCCGGCCAGTGACTCATCCAGCAGCTTGCTCTTTTCGACATACTCCTTGAGGAAGATATTTATGGGTTTCTGGGCATCGCCATAGCTGACAACCGTGCCGCTGCGCGTTTTTATTTCCTGGCGGAAGGCCTGGACGAAGGCGCGGTGATAAAGATCAAACTCTTCATGCGAATTGACTGATTTCAACCGGAGGGCAAATCTGTAGCTCATGTCCTGAAACTTGGGGAAAAACTGGCGTTCAAGGCGTTTTTCCAGACGGGAAAGTATAACCTTGCCGATATCCGAGTTTTTTTGCTCTTCTTCTTTTTCGCGCTCCAGGCACTTCTGGAGAAGGGTATCATAATGGTTCATGTATTGTCTTAATTATACCCTAAATCTCTTTTTTCTACCGTTTTTGTTTATTCTCCGCCCGTTGCATGTTACCGCCAGCATCGGCACATGCTATAATGCACCCAAACTCAACGAAGAGGGAAAAAGATGCAGCAAGAAGAGAAGCCCTTTAATCCTCAACGCCGCACTGCCATCATCACATGGATACTGACCGCAGTTTTCACATTCGGCATTTTCGCTCCGTCCATCTTCGGTATGGATGGGTTTAACGGCGGGTTTGCTATTTCTTTCGTAAGCATCGCAGCTGCTATCACTTCATTCATAGTTGCCATAATGTATCAGGGCAGGGCAAACACTCTCGACCGCATCTTCAGCGGCGGAAATTTGCTGGCACACTGGAAATACGACCCTGTTGAATGGCAAAATTATGCCGAAAAAGAATATGTCCGGGCCAGGCAAGAGAAATGGGGGCTGTTTAAACTGGTGGCAATTATATCAGCAGTGGTAGGAATCGGTTTTGTCATATTTGCCCCTGACGGCGGATGGATAGTGCTGGGTGTTCTGGGAGGAGTGCTGCTCCTTATTGTTTTCGTGATTATCGCGACCACGCGCTACGATTACATGATAAATAAAAAGTATGTGGGTGAAGCCTATATCACTACTGACGGCATATACCTTAACCGCCAGCTGCATATGTTTCGCGGATGGGGAGCCAGGCTTGACGGGATTGGCTACGACGAAAAGGATAAATTTCTGTCTTTCGTGTATTCCATGCCCAGCCGTACAGGCCGCAACGACTATAAC
>CAYRSY010000105.1:0-5058 GCA_964427105.1 uncultured Dehalococcoidales bacterium | reverse complement strand
AGGAGTCCTCCCCCTAACCTTTTCCCTCTTCCATCGTTATCATTACCGGACAAACCAAATAATAAAACAGGAAAGGTATTCGATTCACATGCGCAAATTTATCGCTATTATGTTAACTTCGCTAGCCGTCATGGCTATGCTGGGCGGATGCAACACCACCAACGAAAGCCGCAGTCTGGCTGACACATCGTGGGTGCTGGTTTCATACGGAGATCCGGATAATCCCAGGTCTGTAATCGAAGGGACAGAGGTTACACTCAACTTCAACTCCACTACCGACCAGATTTCCGGCAACGGCAGCGTCAACGGCTACGGCGGAGACTGCGTGAGGACTGGCGACCAGATAACCTTCAGCGGCGTCGTGCACACCCTGATAGCCTCCACCGATCAAGCCGTCAACGAACAGGAAAGCTCCTACTTCGCGCTTCTCGACGACGCTCGGAGCGTCTCGTTCGGCCAGGGCACCCTGACCATCAACTGCGAAGGCGGGCAGATGCTCAACTTCAAGGCCGCATAGGCAAATACAAGATGAGAGCCCGGAGCGCTGCCTCTTCACAGCAGGCAGCGCTCCTTTAATTAAGTCACCTGGAAGCCGAATTCAGCAAAATTGAGCCTTATTCACCCCGTTTTATTGACTGCAGCTTTACAATCTATGCAAAGAGTCGCATGCGGCAGAGCTGCCAGACGCGCGGGTGGGATGGGTTGATTACAAGCACTGCACAAGCCATAAGTCCCATTTCCAAACTTGCTTAAAGCATCCTCTACTTCCGCCAGACGCTCCTCAATAGTACTTGCGTAGGCAGTCATTTTATTGATCTCCTGATAAGCAATGGCGGCACCTTCTTTATCCTGACCAACACTATCATCCTGCTCTGTTTTAGATCCAAGCTCTTTTAACAACTGTTTACGGGTATTTTCCAGGTTTTCGCGGATAATTTCCAATTGTTTGCTCATTGTTATATTACCTCCGGCTGATTTCCAACCATAAAAGCCAAGTTCTAAAAGATAGGCTCCCGGCTCGTGGGAAATAGCGCTATCTTTCCAAATATATTGATACCACCTCACGCTAGGCAGCCATGAGTCTATCCGGTCTATTAGCACCGTATAAAATTGCGTCTTTAATTACGGCGAATCAATAAATAACTGCTACTCTCACGGCATAGAGCAAGAGCCATAAGCAATTATAAACAGAACCAATACAATCTTTAAAATATCCAATATTTTCAAATACACGGTTAAACATGCCGTTATAAAAGTCTTTTCTGCCTGTAGTAATCGCTAAAACCATGATAACCCGTGACCATAATTAAGCCAATCTCAAATATCGTGTCTTGATTTTAACGTGACAAGGTAACAGGGGGGTTGGACTGACCGTATAAAAGACAGATACTGGCTTTATTACGTTATTATAAAATGTTGCGGTAATGAACATTCCATTTGCAGCATACAGAATCGATGTAGTGTTTTACTCCCGGATCCGGTGCCCGATTAAGTTCTGACAGAAATCCATGCAGCAATTCACTACCACTCATGTTCGGTGAAGGTTCATCCAAACACGGCAGATTAATATAGACAACCGAAGTGATCTGTTTCTTATACTCAATTGCTGGTCCCATAAGCCCTGCTCCTCACTGACTGACACAAAATAGCAGGAGATGACTGCGGGGGGGCGCACTGCCTTATATCAATTTCCTGTTAATGCCCACAACAGTGCCGTAAAACTGGCTAACCAGGGCTGGTTCACTAGAGTATCGCATCAGACCAAGTTTCCCATTTCGATGACATAGAACCAAGTTACCAGGCACAGGTGGCATATCGGAACTGACGAAAATAATATCCCCTTCCTTAATTTCCGGCTCGAGAGAAAATCCTCGAACCAGCAGGCCTTTGATATTCCCGCCGGCATTATCAGTTCCCCCCCAGGTTGCATATTGCTCCAAATCGGATACCCCAATAGCTAATTTATTGACATCACTTGTAACCGGAATGTTCACAAACTGAACCTCTAATCCGGCTACAGCCTCATCAAGCGTTTTAGGTGGCCCCTTGCGGAACCTGCCGCGTTCATCAGTATATCCTGCCGCTTGATAAAGCTCGTTGGGATGTACTTTTAAAGCTCTTGCCAGTGACAAAAAGGTTTCAGCCTTGGGATTCTCGAAGTCATCCAGTTCCAGACGCGAGATATGGCTTCTCGTAAGTCCGCTTAACCTGGATAACTCCCACTGACTGATACCCTTACGATGCCGCACCGCTTGGATATACTTCCCCAAACTCATATATCATCTAGCCTAAACCCTCAGATTTTTATCACGGGCATGCTACTATGGTAGCATATTTATATTATCGGGTCAAGGTATAAGACCCTCGTCTTTAGAGTTTGCATCATACCATTCTCTGCCTTGTTTAGTATAGTATTTTATGCTACAATTGTAGCAAGGCTTTAAGGTATTTCGCTTGGATTTCCCACATCCGGGTTACCAACGTATCCACCAAGTAAACCACGGATTCACCAGCAGGGATACGTTCATAATTATCACAACCTTAATTGACCGCATGCAGCCTCAAAATACATCGGAAAAGGAGAAAACATGGGTAAAAAAGGCAATGAAGTAAAGACAGCCAAAAAGAACGTCAAGAAAACTGCGGCTTATCTTCGGAAAGGTAGCAAGTCGAAATCTAAAGCAAGCTAAGAATAATGGAGGTTGACCATAGCAAAGAAAGACAAACCCGCGATATCTATTGAAGTAATAGATGAGATGTTTAAAAAAAAGGGGGCAGACAGCGAAAACCTTTCAGTAGAAGAAGTGGAGAAAGTCTCGCAATCAGAGCTCTCCATAACTCCGCCAGACACGGAGGAATACGGATCAGTGGAAGATCCCGTAAAAATATACTTGCATGAAATCGGCCAGATATCGCTGCTTAAAGCCGAAGATGAAATACGCCTGGCAAAACAGATGGAAGCAGGCAAGCATATCAGAGATATCAAGGAATACTGCCGCAAACAACGCGGACATGACCCTACTGCAGGAGAGATCATCCTATGCCTGCTTAGCGATATCGGGCAAGGCGATATTGACCTTTCGCTCGCTTCCCGCCTGCTACCGCAACAGTTGATGAGTTACATCAACAGAGAAATAACCCCGGAAACAATATCTCAGATTGCTGACAATCCGGGGTTCCTGCATTCTCTGCACTCCGAAGAAGCCGTAAACCGCCGCCATTTCGACGAAATACAACACCAAGCTGCCAGTGCCAGGGAGCGCTTCATTGAAGCTAATCTGCGGCTGGTGGTCAGCATAGCCAAGAAATATATCGGCAGGGGTATATCCCTGCTGGACTTACTGCAAGAGGGTAATCTGGGGCTTATCCGCGCCGTGGAGAAATTCAATTATCATCTCGGATTCAAATTTTCTACATATGCCATCTGGTGGATACGCCAATCCATTTCCCGCGCCATCGCCGATCAGGCGCGCACTATCCGCATACCAGTGCATATGGTTGAAACCATACGTAAAGTCCATTCTACCCGACAACTGCTGAGACAGAAACTTGGGAACGAGCCTAACCCTGAAGAAATAGGTAGCCTGATGCATTTATCCGCTGACAAGGTGGAGGAGATCGTTGAGTGGTCACAATTTCCTTTATCACTGGAACTCCACATCGGGGAAGACAAAGATGGTTGTCTGGGAGATATTGTAGAGGACAAAAGCGCCGAATCGCCGCTGGAAGCCGCTTCGCGCCAGCTTCTGAAAGAGCAGCTAGACGCAGCGCTTTCCGGCTTGACCATACGTGAGAAACGGGTGTTACAGCTAAGATTCGGGCTAGATGACGGTGCAAACCGCACGCTGGAAGAAGTGGGCAAGGAGTTCAATCTAACTCGTGAGCGCATCCGCCAGATTGAGGCTAAAGCCCTGCGCAAATTGCGTCATCCCAGCAGAAGCAGAAAACTGCGGGAATTTCTGGATTAGCTACCGACCTTTCTTTTAAAAGTGAAGGATCAGCTTATTCCTTGCACCTACCCCTATTGTTTCGTTCCCTCGAACAGGCCCCGAACGAATCCGGCATTTGCCACAAAAGCCCCCTGCTGTTATCATGGTTAATACCTCTTTCACGTTCAGGAGCAAGGAGAAAAGCAATTGCAAAGCATTTACATCATAATATTTATAAATATACTGGTTTTTGTGGGAGTAAGGATCAACTATGATGCCATATTTACGCTCGGCCTTATTCCAGCAGAGGTATGGAGCCACCCCTGGCAGATAGTCACCAGCATGTTCACCCACTACGATTTCATGCATATACTGTTCAACATGTGGAGTTTCTATTTTTTGGGCAGCGCCATTTTGCAGATACTTGGAGCGAAGCGCTTCTGGATAATATACATGGTAGGCGGCATAATGGGCAGCCTGGTCTATATTCTGCTGGGGCCGGAGAATTCCGTTGCTATCGGCGCTTCAGGGGCTATTTTCGCGCTTGGCGGGGCCTTGGCCGTGCTGCGTCCCAATATGAAGGTGATGTTCTTCCCCATCCCCGTCCCCATGCCGCTCTGGGTAGGCATTCTGGGAAGCTTTGTGCTTATATCTTTCATGTCCAACGTAGCCTGGCAGGCGCATCTGGGAGGCGCGCTATTCGGCGCGCTGGCCGGATGGTTTTACCGGCGCAGCAGCTTCAACCAGTACCGCTGGCGTTAGCCCCTGCTCAAACTGCGATAGGCTGACATTAAACAAGAGATTAAGGGAGGGTCTTCAAACCCTCCCTTTTTTATCATGCGGGAGCACATCCGTATTGCGGATGAGAGGATTTGCCTCAGGCCGGTTTCCCCGCCTTATTTTTTCAGGGTGGAAATATGGAAAGGAATGTAGAGCGGGCAAACCCCGAGATAAGAGGTAACCAGCATTATAAAAGCCACCACCCACAGCGCGATCTGCCAGCCAAGAGTGTCTATCCAGAGGAAGGAAACCACCAGAGCAGCCACCCCGATAATGAACCTTATTACGCGGTCAGTCGTACCCATGTTACGTTTCATATGATCCTCCTCAATTTTATTTACAACTGTAG
>CAYRSY010000104.1:0-5074 GCA_964427105.1 uncultured Dehalococcoidales bacterium | reverse complement strand
TTCTACACCAAGGCCGCCGCGGCTATCTGCGACAGAGTTGAAGAATTGAGCGGAGGGCGTCTGATCATAGAAGCCTGCCCGGCAGGAGAGATAACGGACGCTATGGGTGTTCTCGATGCCGTCAGCAGCGGCGAAGCGGAGATAGGCCATAGCTGGTGCGGCTACTGGATGGACAAAGAAGCCAGCTTCGAGCTTTTCAGTTCCATACCCGACCAGATGACAGCGCAGGAATGGATGGTATGGCTTTACGGCCCATCCGACGGCATGGCGCTGTGGCACGAACTATACGCAAAATATAATCTCGTACCCCTGCCCGGCGGCCTTAACGGCGCGGAGTTCGGATTTTTCACCACCACACCCGTTATAACGCTGGATGATTTCAACGGCCTTACGCTGAGAGTTACCGGCCTTGCCGCCGATGTAGTGGAAGAGCTGGGGGCTACGGCTGTTTCGCTTGCGCCCGGCGACATCGTGTCCGCCCTGCAGAACGGCGAGATAGACGGCTTCGAATTCGGCACTCCCGCCGTGGACTGGCCGATGGGCTTTCAGGATTTTGTTTCTTATGTCAGCCTGCCATGCTGGCATCAGCCTTCCGCCATGTTCGAGACCATCGTCAATCAGGACGCATGGGATGAGTTGCCGCAAGACCTTCAGGCCATACTGGAAGCCGCCTGCAAAGAGATAAGCATGGTTGATTATCTGGCCTATACCGAAGGCTCCAATGCCGAAGCCCTTGAAAAATTCATAGATGACGGCATCCAGATAAATGTTCTGGACGACACCGCCATCAATACCATCGCGGAGATAACCAACCGGCTGGCAGACGAAAGAGCTTCTGATGATCCTTTCTATGCCAGAGTGCTGGCATCGCAGAGGAGTTTCAGAGAGGCATACCGCACATGGGAACAGTGGGAAAGCTACAACCTGTACCCGTAATCTATAAGGACAAACGAAAAAAGAAAAGCCCCTCTGCGGATAACACTCCGGAGGGGCTTTATGATATATCCACGGAATTTTACGTCAAGCGGTCAGCGGGGTTTTCTTCTATGACCTGGTCTGGTTCCACAATAGCGTAGGCATAGCTGCGTCTCTGACGGATGTCGTGTATAAGCAGTTGGGAACCAACCAGCAACACCCACAGCATGCCGTTCCACAGCAGCACGCGTTCGAATATTCCGGTAAGCGAGTACTGCAAGGCCAGAACCGGGCCGCCGATAATCATAAACAGGGTGGCGAAAATGCCGACGGCTATGGTATAGAAGCGCAGGACATGATGTCCCCATGCCTTCAGCCGCGGCGCCATCAAAAAACAGGCTGCAGGAAAGGCCACTACCAACAGCCCCACGAATACCAGGTGAATCACCCCCGATAAACCGGGCGGCTGCCCCGGGCCGTGTCCCTTGAAAGCCCCTATCAACAGAAAGCATATACCGGTGAAAGCCAGCGCCAGAGTACCCGCGTTCAGTTTCATCCTTGTCTTAATGAATACAACGGATGCCAGCGCCAGCAAGGATACGCCGAAAGAATAAAAACCAACCGTCTGCAGCCAGCCGTAAGCTCCGAAAACGAGCGCGCTGACGGCATCATAAACAAGATTATAACCCTGGTTCAGGAACGGCAACAGGGTAGAGACCGCAAGGAAAACAAGCGGCCCTGCCAGAGCTATGGTTAAGAGTGAATAAAATACCGTTCCGTGGAATATGCGGGATTTGAATACCGCTTTTATGCCGGAATCATTTTTGCCTGAAATTTTAATATTTCGTTTCCATTCTTGCGTATGAACATGAACACCGAGGAGATAAAATTCAATGGTTGGGTTATAAAGGTTTAAGGCTGCTGGGATTCCGGATAAAGAAGATGCCGATTCGGGGGAAACGCTGAGAGGATCAGGAGAGAGCATAGAAAAAAGCTCCCTGATTTCTATTCAGAGGGGCTTTCTGGCTTTACATCTGGCAGCAATATTCGATTTTAACCAACGATTTTCGGGTTACGGGAATCGTGTTTGCAGCGGGTCAAGTGCTTCGGGGCGCTGAAACAGGTTGAAAATTAATCTGACCTCCGCCTTCCTGTGCGCATATTATTTTATCGTTTATTATAACATTTTGCGTTTTCTGTTAGCAAATGCAGGCTAAAAAGAAAAAACCTCCTGATTTTCTATAAAGAGCCATAAGGTTTTTAAAAATTGGCGGCGGGAACTGAATCCGAACACAAAGCCCTGCGGGCATCGGATTTTCCTATATAAACTCCACGAGGAATTGAGGTATAATCATCCCTTAGTCCGGCACGAAAGAGGGTATCCTGATGCAATACAAACCATACAGCCCAAAAACATTTCTGGCAATTCTGCTAAATCTGGCTATGCTCGCAAGCCTGATGGCAGCGGCAGGCGCATGCGGTGAATCTTCCGCAAAACTGACCATCATGCACACTAACGACGCGCGCTCGCATCTGGACAATATCGCGCGGCTGGCAACCGCCATAGCTGAAGCGCGGGATGAGGCAGGCCCAGATAACACTCTGTTGCTGGATGCCGGAGACGTCTGCGGAGGCGCGCTCTATTACAATCTGTACAAAGGGCAGGCCGACACATGGTTTATGCAGAAACTGGGCTATGACGCCATGTGCCCCGGCAACCATGAATTCGATGACGGCGCCGGGACTTTCTCGGATTTCATCGAAAGCGTCTCCTTCCCGGTGTTGTGCGCTAATTTTGACTTCTCAGGGGAGGAGGATATGGCGCAAGAGCCCGCAGCATGGACGATCATCGAAAAAGACGGGAAGAAATACGGCATCTTCGGCCTGACCACGCCGGAAACCGCCGAGATCTCCAGCCCCGGAACCGGTATCGTGATAAACGACCCCATAGCCGCCGCCAAACAGGCCGTGACGGAGTTGCAGGCGCAAGGGATAAACAAGATTATAGCCGTTACCCACCTCGGCTGGGATGAAGACCTGGCGCTTGCCGCAGAGGTGAGCGGCATAGACATAATAGTCGGAGGGCACAGCGCCACAGTGCCGGAAACTTATCCGGCGGTGATATCCACGCATAATGCGCCTACGCTGGTGGTGCAGGCAGGAGAGTTCAGAGATTATCTCGGCAGGCTGGATGTCGTGTTCGACAGTTCGGGAATACTTCAAAGCTGGCAGGGCGAACTGATAGCAATAGACGAAACGATAAAAGAAGACACTGCTATTGCCGCAAAACTGGTCGAATACCAGGAACCTGTAGCTGAGCTGATGAACAATATCATCGGGCATACAAATGTCTTTCTGGATGGAGAAAAGGCGAATTTGCGCAGCATGGAAACCAACCTCGGTAATATGATAGCCGATGCCATACTGGACAAGACGAAATCCGCTGGAGCGGCCATCGCCATTCTGAACGGAGGCAGCATACGGGCATCCATCCCGGCAGGAGATATTTCGCTGGGGCAGGTGATAGAGGCGTTACCATACGAAAATTACCTGGTAGTGATAGATCTGAGCGGCGAGCAGATAATCACCGCGCTGGAGAACGGCGTCAGCCAGGTAGAAGATGTGGCGGGGAGGTTCCCGCAAGTGGCGGGGCTCAGATTCACATGGAATCCGGATAATCCGGCCGGAAACCGCATAACAAGCGTCGAAGTAAAAAATGGGAACAGCTACAGTCCCATCGAGGCAGCCGCCACATACCGCGTAGCCATCAACAATTTCCTGTACCAGGGCGGCGACGGCTACAGCGTTTTCCAGAATGGAACCAGCTATACCAACGCCGGCTTTATCTACTATGAAATATTGGCAGAGTACATTAAGAACTATTCGCCTCTGGCACCACAGATCGAAGGAAGGATTACGAACCAATCCGGTTAATCATCGAAGGAGCAGCAGTGCAAAACATAATGGATTATCTGGAATGGCGGGGAGATCTGACATTCAGGCATGACGGCTTCAATGAAGTCGATAATCTGATTTTATCTGCGCTTGCTTACCTTGAATTTGACGGCATTGTTCCCCCGAAGTACAGTCCGCATTCAATTTCACTATCGGAAATAGCCGCTGGGTTCAAAGAGCAGATAGATAAATTTTCAGATCTAGATCACAATCCTTTCTTCAAGCAAATCCCGGGGCTGTTTTATGAAGCGGCGCAGACACCGCGTTACCGAAATATCAAGCTATCGCATTATGTCAACATGATAGATGACAGGAATTCAGAGCAGTTCTCCGCGGTCATCTTCTCGATTAACGATCATCGCCACTTCATGGCTTTCCGCGGCACTGATGATACCATCACCGGCTGGAAAGAAGACTTCCAGATGAGCTTCAAGGACGAAGTGCCGTCGCAGAAGCAGGCCGTGATTTACATGAACGCCGTGTTCCCGCAGCTTGCCGGGGATTTCTATATGGGCGGTCATTCCAAAGGCGGCAATCTGGCTGTTTATGCGGCGGCTCACGCCGATAGTAATACGCTCGACAGGATAATAGCCGTCTATAACAACGACGGTCCCGGTTTTCAAGCGCCGGTTCTTCAAAGCGAAGAATATCAAAATATACTCTACAAAATTCATACGCTGATCCCCCAATTCTCAGTCGTGGGCATGTTATTGGGGCATAGCGGAAGCTATGAAGTCATAAGCAGCCGCAAAATTGGACTTATGCAGCATGATGCTTTTTCATGGGGAGTCAAGGGGGCTCATTTTGTTTATGATAAAGACATCAGCAAAAACAGCATCAAACTGAATATAACGGTCAGGGCATGGCTCGCCCAGCTATCAACAGAACAGAGAGCACAGTACGTAAACGCTCTTTTCGATATTATTCAGGCAACAGGCGCTAAAACCGTCAAAGAATTATCCGAAGAGAAAATGGCGATAGCAGGCGCTATGATCAAGACTTACAGCCATCTGGACCCACAAACACGCTCGCATCTAAGAAAGACCATCGACCTGTTCTTCCGTGAAAGCAGGAAGACTCTCAAGAAAACAATCACCACAGATATAGACCTGCTTTTATCAAAAAACAAATTGAAGCGGACGGCAGCGCGCAATTCGCCTGACAGTTAAGAGAAAGCCGCAGGCAACATCTTGCAGACTTTTCC
>CAYRSY010000103.1:0-5225 GCA_964427105.1 uncultured Dehalococcoidales bacterium | reverse complement strand
AGGGATATTCTCGGCATTCCCGATATTCTCGAAGTCCATACCATCGTAGCTGTGGGCCATCCTGCCTATGATTCGGTGCCGGGCAATCGCCGTGCTTTAAAAGATCTGGTGCATTTCGAGCATTATGATAAGAAAAAATATCGCAGCGGAGTGGATATTTATGCCTTCGTGAAATCCCTCCGGGAGAAAACAACCCCGGCCTACCGTCAGGGGATCTTGCCGGAGGAAAACGACAGGAGTTGAGATTTAAAAAAGTGAAAGGCGTTTAAGACAAGCACAAAGCACTAAATTCCAAATCCTGAATAAGCACCAATATCAAAAATGCAAATACTAAAAATGTTTTGAAATTGTGATTTTGAATTTGTTTAGGATTTAGATATTAGAATTTAGGATTTCAGAGAAAACATCTGATTTTTATCGACAAGGAGCAATGCCATGATGCAGATTGACGAGTTTTTAAACCTGGTGCGCAGCAGGAGAAGCATGCGCAAGTTCAAGCCCGATCTTGTGCCGCCCGAAGCTGTCGAAAAAATGCTGGAATGCGCTCGCTGGGCTATGTCGGGGGCTAATGCCCAGCCCTGGGAGTTCGTGGTCGTGCAGGACAAAGATACGCGGGAGAAGATTGCTGCTTCATGGCTTGAGCCTAACATGGAGGCCTATTTCATCGAGCAGACGCGCGTTCCCGAGCTGCGCCATCACCAGTTGCGCTCTCCTCTCACCGAACCGCATTTCAAGGACGCCCCGCTTTTGATAGTGGTGCTGGGAGACCGCAGAACGTATCAGGCAACGGTTCTGGGCGCTAACTTCCTGGTAACCGAAGGCGCATCGGGGGCTATATACGTAAAGAACGTCGCCAATGCTACCCACAATTTACATCTGGCGGCGGCGGCGCTGGGGCTGGGCTCCGAGTGGATAAGCGTCAACCGCGTATGGGGCGAGGCCATCAAGGAGATACTTGGCATACCGGAGATACTTGACGTGCATACCCTGGTGGCTGTAGGCTATCCTGCCTATAAGCCGGGCGCGTCGTACCGCCGTCCTCTTGCCGACATGGTGCATTACGAGAGATATGACATGAGCAAATACCGCACTGGAAAAGATATTCAAAAATACCTGCTTGAACTGAGGCAGCAAACCGAAAACGTCTATAAGCAAGGATTGCCGGATTAAGCGTACAAATATGAAAAAAGCGGCTCTGGTATTCACTGCTGTCGCCATATTCATAGGGATATGGTGGGGCGGCTCCATACTGGCTGATTCAGTGCTGCTGCCCACGCCGTGGCAGGCTCTGGTGACTATGGTTACCCAACTCAAGGCTCCGCATGGATGGGATCATTTCTGGATTACTACCGGGCGCGTCTTTCTGGGTACCTTCATGGGGTGCGCGGCGGGCACACTGCTGGGAACCATGACGCGCTACAACCGCCTTGTAGAAATAACCGTCAGGAGCGTTATTTGCCCTGTTTTACAGTCTGTGCCTACTATCTGCTGGGCATTGATGTTCATTTTGTGGTTTGGCCTGAACCGCGTAACGCCTGCCCTTACGGTAGCGGTGGCGGTAGCCCCGTACTTCATCATCAATATCTGGGAAGGCATGAAAGAACTGGACGATAATCTCATAGAGATGGCATCTACTTATACGCACAGCCGTCTCAAACTGTTCAGAAAGATAGTCTGGCCGATGCTCTATCCCTATGTTTTCGCGGCTACCCGCAGCTCGTTCATGACGGCATGGAAGATAGTGGTGCCGGCGGAAATATTCGGCGCCACCAGCGGTATGGGCTATATGCTGTCGCTGTCCTTCGATATGTACCGCATTGAGGGCGTTTTTGGCTGGACACTGGTATTTGCCTTCATTATAGTTGTGTTCGATTATGGACTTTTTAACTTTCTCGACAGGAAGTATATGCGTAAATGGAAACCTCAGGAACTGAAGCCCTCGTAGTAAAAGACCTGCGCAAAAATTTCGGCAAGCTGGATGTGCTGGGCGGCATCAGCTTCAATGTCGAGCGCGGCGAACTGGTGTGCATTCTGGGGCCTTCGGGATGCGGCAAAACTACGGTTTTGCGCATTGTAGCCGGTCTTTTACCCTATGAAGATGGCACGGTGCTGGTCGAAGGACTGGACATACGCAGGAACCGCGAACCTCTCAATGATGTATCCGTCGTTTTTCAAGAGCCTCGCCTGCTTCCCTGGCGCGATGCGCGCCAGAATGTGAACCTGTCGCTTGAACTGAGGCATAATGACCAAAGCGGGGCTGACATAACAGCAGTGGATGAAGCTCTCGGCCTGGTGGGGCTCTCGGATTTTAAAACCTCTTATCCGCACGAGCTCAGCGGCGGCATGCGCCAGCGCGTGTCACTGGCGAGGGCTATAGTTACCGAGCCTAAAATATTGCTTATGGACGAGCCCCTTACAGGCCTTGACCTACGCAACCGTGAGGAGCTGCAGGACGAGATAATACGCATCTGGCGAGAGAAAAAGGTTACGCTGATGCTGGTTACTCACGACCCCGCCGAAGCCATCCACATGGCAGACCGCATCATCGTGCTGTCAGGCCGCCCCACCCGCATAAAGGGCATTATCAACGTAACCCTGCCCCGTCCCCGCCCGCGCAATTCGTATGAAGTGCGCGAAATGGAAAACACCATCCGCGAGATGTTTGGGGAGGGGGAGAAATAAACCTGCGTATTTAGCGGAATCGATCTTTCCTCGCCCTTGCTTGTCCAGCATATCAGGAAGGGTAGAGGATAAAGGTGAGTGTAAAAATACCCAAAAAAACGTATGACAGGATCAAAAACTCGGCATTAAAACCGAAAGAGCGAGGCCAGCCGATTTTTTCGGCTGGCCTCTGGTTTGGAATCCCAGGAATCTGCTTGGTTATTTCTTGGTTTCTACCTGTTTGGGCGCTTCGGCTACATTGATCTTTAGCTGTTTCTTTTTCTTTTCTTCGGCCTTGGGCAGGGTTACCGTCAGCACGCCGTCCTCGAAACCGCACTCGATTTTGTCCGAGTCGATAGATTCAGGCAGTCTCAGCGCCCGGTAGAAGGAGCCGTAAGAGCGTTCGCGAATAAGATAGTTCGATTTTTCGTCGGTGAAATCGGATTTCTTCTCGGCCTTGATGGTCAGAACGTTGTCCTCGAAAGCCACGTCAATATCCTTCGCTTTGACGCCGGGTATGGATGCCTTGACCACTATGTCGTCTTCGTGCTGAACCACGTCCAGCAGCAGGTTCCAGTCTTCAGCCGTTGCCGGAACCCCGCCATAACCTCTCCACAAGCGGTTCATTGTCTCGTCCATCTGCCTCAAATCGCGGAATGGGTCCCATCTTTGAATAGCCATAGTTTTTCAGTTCTCCTTTTTAATAATTATTTGTTAATGTCTGTTTTTGAAATCTATGTTTGTCGAGCATTACATCTTGCTCAGCCATATCTTACGCTTGTCCGATGCGGCCTCACCTCCATATAATCCTCAAAAGTTAGCAATCATCATCAACGATTGCTAAATATATTGTAGTAACTTAACAAATGTTTGTCAAGACCTTTTCGGGAGGATAAAGAAAAAATTTAAGGTTTTGGTCGATCCATAAAACAGAAATGTTGTGTCCCTCTTTGGAAAAGACCTGTCCCGAAGCGAAGTCAAGGGTGGGATTGAGGGGGATTCTTTTTTATTAAACTGCGCACTTTGAAATAAGAAATTTTCTGTTATCGTTCGAGCCTGCTTGGCAAACGTAGTGGCATAGCATGCTATGCCACTACCTGAGGATTGTTGTTTTCTGATTGCCTCTCATCTCTCCCTCATCTCTGCCTGATAAAACAGAACCCCCCCCCGGGTTGTTATGCCCGAGGGTTTTTGAAGCCGAATAATGCTTTTTGTCTTAGATGGTTTTCTTTTCGACGAATGTTTTTGTCTGCCCATCCAACGTTACTGTGAATGTGAAAGTGGCCTCGCCGGCGGGCACGTGCGAGTTTATATTCCACGTCCAGGTGATGATGCCGTCCTCTCCTGCCGTTTTGACGTTGTCCTTGGGATAGGCGCTGGCAGTGCCGTTAGGCATGGTAAAGAGTATCGTCACCTCGGCGCCGGGTGCGGTCTTGACGCTTACCGTAACGTCATCGCCGGGGTGTGCGTCAGAGATATTAACACTCTCCAGAATATCACTGGTTGCCGATTGCGCGGCAGCGGACGAAGTCGACGCGACAGATGTTGTATCGGCAGATTTACTGCAGCCTGCCAGCGCCAAGACGGCTGTCAGAGAGATTACCGTCAGCAATACCAGAATTGAACCCTTTTTCATAAAATCCTTTTTATTCCTTCCTCTTATTTAATTACATGGTGTTTTATATCGTGCAAAAGGGAAAACCGCTTCAGATAGTCCTTGTTTCTGTTACGACGCTCTCTTTTCCATCCATTTTTATAGTGAAAGTATAGGTTGCCTCTCCCGCCGGAACATGAGAATTGATGTTCCATGTCCAGGTGATGATGCCGTCCTCTCCGGCGGTTTTGACATTATCCTTGGGGTAGGCGCTGGCAGTGCCGTTAGGCATGGTAAAGAGTATCATCACCTCGGCGCCGGGCGCGGTCTTGATGGTTATGGTAACGTCATCGCCGGGGTGCGCGTCTGAAATGCTGACGATCTCAAACTCGATTTCAGAGGCGGTGGCCTCAGGTGCGGTTGACGTAACCGGCGCGGCAGTGGCAGTTGTTGCAGCCGGTGCGTTGTATCCTTTCGGCATAACGGGCTCGGCGTCCTGCGTCAGGCTGACATGCATCTGGATTACGGGAATCCGGTGTTCCAGCTTGTAATTCTCCCAGTATTCTATCCACTTCTCGTTGTTGGCCTTTATCTCGATGCCTTCAGCGGCGGCTTCATCCATCGCATCCTGATAGCTGTCGATGTAAAGCTGGAAGATGGCGGTATTGGTCTGATTGCGGGCTTCGTAATCTTCGTTCCAGATGCCTTTCTCCGTCAGGTATTTGACCAGACCGGGATGTACCGGCAGATAGGTTGTCTGCAGCACCGCAACCAGGTCGTCCAGCGTCATTTGCACGTTGGAATCATAAGCGTCATTATAGCTGTCATAGTTCTCGTCCAGCCATTTTGCCATGTTATAAACGAGGTCTTCGTCGGTGTCCATATTGGAAGCCAGATACTTGTAGCTCACGATGCCCCAGGTGCCGATGGCGCTGTCGGGGCCGACGGTGATAGGCCCGAAGTTGTAGAG
>CAYRSY010000102.1:0-5289 GCA_964427105.1 uncultured Dehalococcoidales bacterium | reverse complement strand
ATGATCCGAACCCCCAGTATAGAAACCATGTCCAGGACGGATATAGAGGCCATGCAGCTCCAGAGGCTTCAAAAAACCGTCGCTTACGTTTATGAGAGGAACCCTTTTTACAAGAACGCCATGAAAAAAAGCGGCGTAACGCCGGAAGATATAAAAACCCTGGCAGATGTAGCCCTCCTGCCGTTCACCAGCAAGCTGGATTTCAGGGACAATTATCCCTTCGGGCTTACCTGCGTGCCTCCTGACGAAATCGTGCGCGTGCATTCTTCGTCCGGCACCACCGGCAAACCGGTTATTGCCCCTTATACACAGAAAGACATTGACGTATGGGCTGAACTGGTGGCGCGCTGCCTGGTATGCGCTGGAATGACCAGAGAAGATACATTGCAGGACGCCTACGGCTACGGCATGTTTACCGGAGGGCTGGGGCTGCATTACGGCGGGGAGAGGCTGGGCGCCACTGTCGTGCCGGCATCCACGGGAAACAGCAAACGCCAACTTATGCTTATGCAGGATCTGGGAACTACCGCCATATCCTGCACGCCTTCCTATGCGCTCACACTGTATGAAACAGCGCTCGAAATGGGGATAGATATTAAAAAGACAGCGCTGCGAATCGGAATACTTGGCGCCGAGCCGTGGTCCGAAAACATGCGCGCCGATATAGAAGCCAAACTGGGCATAACCGCCCTGAGCATATACGGCCTGACGGAAATAGTAGGGCCGGGGGTATCCATGGAATGCCCGCACAAGGCCGGCATGCATATCTGGGAGGATAACTTCCTGGCTGAGATTATAGACCCCGCCACCGGCAAGCCGCTGCCATACGGCGAGCAGGGCGAACTGGTTTTGACCACGATTAACAAAGAGGCTCAGCCGATACTGCGCTTCCGCACCAAGGATATCACCAGCCTGACAACCGAAACCTGCGCCTGCGGCCGCACCATGGTACGCATGTCGCGCATCACAGGGCGCAGCGACGACATGATTCGCGTGCGCGGGGTATCTGTATTCCCTTCGCAGATAGAAAGCGTTCTGCTGACGGTGGAGGGCATCGAGCCGCAGTACCTGATTGTGGTTGACCGCCAGAACGCCTTTGCTTCTGATGAACTGGAGGTATGGGTGGAGGTGTCCGAAGGAATTTTCTCGGATGAAATGACCAAAATGTCCGCTTTGCAGGCCAAATTGCAACGCGAGTTGGACAGCGTGCTGGGCATTAAATCACGCATAAAGCTGGTGGAGCCGCGGAAACTGGCCCGTAGCGAGGGCAAGGCCAAGAGAGTGGTTGACCGCTCCGAGTTGCCGAAAATCTGAGGCTTTGAGATAGGAGAGTAGAGATGAAAATCAAACAGGTATCTGTCTTTGCCGAAAACCAGCCGGGCAGGTTATCAGCTATATTGGAAGCGCTCCGGACGGCAGGAGTGAATCTGCGCGCCATTTCGGTTTGCGAGAATGCCGAGTTCGGCATAGTGCATATGATTATGGACAACCCGGAAAAAGGCGCTTCCGCCCTCAAGGAAGCGGGGTTCACCGAACGCACAGACATGATGCTTACCGCCGAGATACCGGACATCCCCAGCGGAATGCTCAAGACGGTGGTACAGCCGCTTAGTACCGCCGGTATTAATATAGATTACTTCTACGCCTTTCTCGACCAGAAACCCGGTACCGCCCGGATAGTGCTGAAAACCAGCGACGACGAAAAGGCCGAGAAACTGCTGAGCCACACCTAGAGAAACAGGCCAAGGTTATACCTGGATAAATCGCCATTGTTAATCGGGGGAAGAGGAGAGGCATATGAGAGATTTCAACGAAACTGACAAACAAAAAAAACAGGGGCGGATCAGGATAGGGGAAAATCCGTGCGGGCTGTCCGCAGACATGCTTGCCAAGCTAGATGAAAAAATAAAGGCATCGGCGCAAGACAGCCACCTTCCCTGCGGCAAAGCTTTCAGGATCGCAGATGAATACAATGTTCCCAAAATCGCCGTAGGCGAGCGTGTTGACAGGCTGGGATTCCGCATCACGAATTGCCAGATAGGCTGTTTCAAGGTTGATAAAAACCTTCATGACAACATCTATGATGCAAAGATGGATGAAAAAGTCATTGCCGCTCTGAATGAACTTAACCAGGCGGATGCGCTAAACTGCGCCGGCGTTTTCGAGATGGCCCGGCAATTTAAACTTACCCCGATGGTAGTAGCGGATGCCGCAAATTCCAGCGGCCTGAAAGTGCGCCAGTGCCAACTCGGCTGTTTCTGATAGACACTTTGCCTTGGCTTACTGCCTATATAAACAATTTCAAAAAGGTTCTGTCCCCTATAGTTCCGATGATGATTCACGATTCATCATGCGCGCATGCAGCCTGCCTGCAAGCCATGCATCGATAATCCCTTCGCTTTCCGTAATATCTTTTTGAAAGTCCGCCCCGCTGTTGTGCCCCGCGAATTGGCGGCATACAACATTGCCGCCTGCATAACAGCATCAATGTATTGCCATACGAAGTAACCTTAGCTACCACAAGCACAACAGCGATTAAACAAGTGCTATAATTATCCGTATAATTCAGGAGACGATATGGAAAAGTTGAAACAGGCTGTCGGCTGGATAGCGGTATCAATCACAGTATTGCTTTCGAGTCTGTGGGCATACTGGGGAACCATCGAGAATTTCCATGAAGGGTGGTATTCCGCATCCTTCTGGGAAAACCTCGGCATGTTTGTCTTCCAGTATCTTCTTTTCACTATCTTTTTTACTGTTCTGGCGTTAGTTATATTGAGATGGCAAAAAGCCGGTTTGATTCTGCATATAGCTGCAGGTATCTTCTGCGTCTGGTTCTTCAGCGGAGCCAGTTTCAGTGTACTGGGACTGTTAATAGTCATTCCATTCACTATCCTGGGGCTGATGTATTACTGGGGGAAACCACACCCGCGCAAGCTGGCTTACGGATTGGTCGTAGCCATACCTCTGAGTATTATCCTGGTGATTTCAACCGTTGAGGGAATCAAGGTATCGCAGAGAATAGATGACGGAAACCTGGGAGCCAGAATTATCGAGGGAAACGGGGTTACGCTGGTGTGGGCGCCGAGGGGAGCGGGGTGGCCGGATGAAGGCATATCGTGGGAAGAAGCTAATGAGATATGCAGTCACCTGTCAGGGGACGGCACTACGGTAATGGAAGAAGAGCAAAATATCTGGAGGCTGCCGACAGTGGATGAAGCAGTCCGTTCCATGATGCTGCACGGAGAAAATGCCGGAGGAATATGGCACGCAGACGAAGAAAAAGCGGTATATGATAAAACGCCGGATAAGGAATCCCCGCTGTGGGATGTGCACTCGAAGGTCATCTACTACTGGACGGCGGATATATCCGACGATGAAACCCGCGCCCATATCATCGTCTATCATGGCGGAGTATATGATAAGAGAACGACGGATTCTCAGGATTATTTGAGTTTCAGGGCTGTAAAAGAGGTTGCAGCGCCATAGCATCTACCGTACCGTCAGATTTAATAATAAGTGCCGAAAGCTATAAAATACCAACAGGAACACGAACGCAAGGCTGTTTTTATTTGATTATTTTCGCATTAACTGCTAATAGTTAAATAAGAGATAAAGAAAGGCTGATGATATGAAACAACTGATTAACAGGTTTTTAATCCCAGCAACTTCTTTTGCGTTACTGTTGACGCTTGTCGGCAGTTTTGCCATCTCTGGTGGCGTTCAGGCCGCCTCTCCGGTGTACGTTCAAACCAGGCTACTCTCCAGCGATACTGTGCTCAGCGACCAGTACGGCACTTCCGTCCATATCAACAGCGATACCGCCATCGTGGGAGCGGATGCCAAAGACGGCAACAGAGGGGCTGCATACATATTCCTTTTCAAAGAGAGCATATGGAGTCAGCAGGCCAAGATCACCGCGGGTGATGCGGCAGCCGATGACCACTTCGGAGCTTCCGTTGCCGTCAGCGGCGATACGGCTATTGTGGGAGCTTACGGCAAGATGGAAAACAGGGGAGCTGCGTATATCTTTGTCCGCGACGGAATCACCTGGACGCAGCAAGCCAAGCTTACCCCTGCAGATTTCGAAGCCGGAGATTGCTTCGGTTGCTCAGTTTCAATCAGCGGCAACACCGCCATCGTGGGTGCCTACGGCAAAGAGGACAATACCGGCGCAGTTTATATTTTTGTGCGCAGCGGCAATTCCTGGAGCCAGCAGGCCAAGCTGGTTGCAAACAATGCCGAGGCAGATGATTATTTCGGGCATTCCGTATCCATCAGCGGCGACACGGCTGCCATAGGCGCTTATGGCAAGGAAAACGCTACCGGCGCGCTTTATCTCTACACACGCAGCAATACCAGCTGGAGTCAACAGGCGGCATTCAGCGCTGCTGACAGCGCTGCTGATGACCATTTCGGCTATTCGGTTTCCATCAGCGGCGACACGGTGATAGCCGGAGCCTGGAAAGCCGTCAGCCTGAAAGGAACTACAGGAGCGGCTTATATTTTCGTCCGCAGCGAGGGTACATGGAGCCAGCAGGCCAAACTGGCCTCCAATGACCCCGAATCATTCGACCGCTTTGGAATATCGGTAGCAATCGATGGCGACATGGCAATGGCCGGCGCCGACTGGAAATACGGCGGCGCAGCCTACATGTTCACGCGCACAGGCTACAAATGGGCACAACAGGCTAAATTCGCCACCTCCGACGCCGTAACAGGCGACCGTTTCGGAGCTGCAGTGTCTGCCAGTAACGGAAAAGCAATGGTAGGCTCTTTTGCGCAGTACAACAACATGGGTACCGCCTATATTTACAGCGAAATGCTGCCGCTCACTATAGAAACACGGACTGCTACATCCGTTCTAGCCACATCAGCCACCCTTAACGGCAGTATAGTTTCAATGGGCACTTCTACCGTAGTCAACGCCTATTTCGAGTACGGCAAGACAGCCGCCTACGGCGAAGTTACATCTACACAATCACTGACAACCACCGGTACCTTTAGCGCGAATATATTAAACCTCGAACCGAATACTGTATATCATTTCAGAATCAAAGCCGACGGCGGCGCAGCGGCAGGTATCGTTTATAGCCAGGACATGACGTTCACTACCGCGCCCATACCTCCTTCCATAGAAATCATATCGGCTAATCCGGTGCAAAGCACTGCCGCCACGCTGAACGGCAACCTCGGACCGATGGGAACCGCATCCTCTGTGAATGTTTATTTCGAATACGGCTCAACCTCAAGCTACGGAAGTAAAACAGAACCGCAAACTATGGCAGG
>CAYRSY010000101.1:0-5292 GCA_964427105.1 uncultured Dehalococcoidales bacterium | reverse complement strand
GCATGCTTCTATCGTATAACCAGCCCTGAGATTCTTTATGCCAGCGTTATCACGATCCTCTCGCGGCTGAGGAAGCGCGCCAGGAAAGAGGCAATCGCCAGCAGCAAGGCTGAGCCGCCGAAGGCCAGCCCCACCTGCCACCACTCTATCATCACGCCGCCGCTCAGCCCCATGATAGAGTTAAGCCCGATGAACAGCGGCAAAAAGATTATGAATCCGAATATCTGGTTCTCTTTCATGCCCATAGCCATCTGCGCAATGCCTACCAGCCCCCCGAAGGCCGCTATGAATGTAGGCACCGCGAATATGAAGTGGAAAATAACGGCCAGAGACGGCGCGATAAATGCACCATTCCTCACGCTGGCTACCGTAATCAGGGTGATTACTCCCGCAAGCGAGATGATGTAAGCCAGCAGCGTTACAGCCAGAGTCTTCCCCAGCCATATCTGGCGCAGGCTGACGGGGGCGCACAATAGCGTCTCGGTGACCTTGGTCATCTTCTCGCGCAGGAATACCTGGCTGGTGAAGGTGTAAGACATGAACAACCCCAGCATGGCCGAAAGGGTGAACATTGACCCGTCCAGCGCGTGGGGCGGCAGGGTCTCATTGGAGCTGGTGAGGATTATCCCGTACATGACGCTGAAAAATAATCCCATAGCTATGCCGGATATGACTGCGTTGTGGTTGGTAAGCAGTTCCCTGAATTCTTTTTTGAGAATTATAAGCGTCTGTTTCATTTAACCTTTGGCCTCCCGCATGATTTCCAGATAAACGTCTTCCAGCGAGCGTGTTATGCGCCGGGCTTCCTCCACTTTGATACCCTGCTGAACCAGGGTTACCAGTAATCCGTCGGCCTTGCTGCTGTCATTCATGGTAACGGTGAGTATGTTCTTGTCGGCGGCGGTATTTTCCACATAATTCAGGCTGCCGAGAAAAGAGACGGCTTTTTGCACGTCGTTATCATCGCTGAGCGTGAACCGCATAACTGTCTGGTTGGAATTGCTGCGCAGGTTGGAGACGCTGTCGTAAGCCTGAATCGTGCCGTTCTGTATGATTGCAATCTTCGTGCAGATGCGCTCCACCTCGTCCAGATCGTGCGAATTCAGGAATATAGCCATGTTCTGCTCTTTGACCAGTTGCAGGATGAGATCACGCACCAGCCTTTGAGCTTCGGGGTCGAGGCCGGAGGCCGGCTCATCCAGAAACAGCACTTTGGGGGAGCTGATGACGGCGCGCGCCAGCGCCAGTTTGCGCCGCATGCCCTTCGAGTATGTCCCCAGCTTGTCGTCGCGGCGCTCCCATAATCCGACGAACTTCAGCATGTTATCGATTTTATTGCCCCTGTCCTCCACGCCGTAAAGCTCAGCGAAATAGTCCAGATTTTCGCGGGCGGAAAGGCGTTCGTAAAGGCCGTCTGTTTCCAGAACGACGCCCACCTGCCTGCGTAGCTCGGGGTGATCGCCCAGCGGCTTTCCCCACACCAGCGCCTCGCCGGAAGTGGGTTTCAGCAATCCCAGTATTATGCGCGCGGTGGTGGTCTTGCCGGCGCCGTTAGGTCCCAGGTAGCCGAATATCTCGCCTTCCTTTACCTGCAGGCTAATGTTGTTGAGCACTGTCCGTCCCTTGAATATTTTGGTCAGGTTTTTAACTTCGATCAAAAAATGCCTCCTCTTTTTTGGGCGGCAGCCCGCGGAATTCCCCCGGCTGCCCTTCATATGTGAAAACATCCTCGATGCTTACATTGAACAGTCTGGCGATGCGGAAAGCCAGTTCAATAGACGGGTCGTACCTGCCTGTTTCGATGGATATTACCGTCTGGCGGGTAACCCCCAGCCGTTTGGCCAGCGATTCCTGCGTGATGTCGTGCATTGCCCGGAAAACCTTCAGCCTGTTTTTCACTAGTGTTTGCGTCCGTAATAGTAGAAGAAGGCCGACTGCGCCAGCAGAAGTACGGTAATGGCATAGCAGAGTGTGTAAGCCACTACCACGACGTCATGCGGCAGTTGCTCCCTTAATATAATCAATATTACCGATACTATAGCTGCTGCAGGCAGGGTTAAGGACATGGCGGCTCTCGATGCCCGCGAATAAAGCATAACCGTGCGCTCATCCTGAACTACCTCGGTGGTCTTTTTGCGGAACAGGAATAGCAGCAGCATAGACAGAACGACGGCTATCAACAACGGGGTGGTGTTATTGGTGGCGATAGACCATGCGGCCATTATCGATAAAGATATGGATATGATTACCCTGACTATCCCCAGTTGTCTGGCGGTCATACTGTTTTCTCCCTTATTATCGATAATAGTAAATGAGTGCTTACTAAATGTCAAGTATGCTTTACTATAATGGGCTATAAAAAGTTAAATTGAATATAGTGTGTCCGTAATTAAAGGCGGAATTAACGAGGAAAATCTCCGTTCGGAGCGTAAAAAGGTTCCCTTGCTACGGGATTGAAATGGTGGTATCCCTGTTACTGGCGGGCGGCACCTACCAGGCTGGAGAGGCTCTGTATATGGTTATCCCGCATGTACTGCTCTATCCCGTCGATAATATCCGCGCATGCTGACGGATTTATAAATGTGGCTGTCCCTACTTCTACCGCGCCGGCTCCGGCCATGATGAACTCCAGCGCATCCGCCGCCGTCATAATGCCTCCGCCCCCTATCACCGGCACATCCACGGCTGCCGAAACCAGATAGACCATGTAGAGCGCGACAGGTTTAACGGCGGGTCCGGATAGCCCTCCTGTGATATTCGCAAGTATGGGCTTGCGTTTCTTTATATCTATGGCCATGCCCTTGAGGGTATTGATGAGCGATACCGCGTCGGCGCCGGCTGCGGCTACCGCCTGCGCTATGCCCACGATGTCGGCGGCGTTGGGCGTGAGTTTCACGATAACGGGCAGCGATGTCGCCTGCCGTATGGCTTTTGTCACGGCGGCTGCGGAGGCCGCATTCGAGCCGAACTCCATGCATCCTGAAGCCACGTTGGGGCAGCTTATATTTACTTCCAGCCCGCTTATGCCGGGGACTTTATCCAGCCTGCGGGTCAGTTCGGCATATTCCTCTATGCGCTCTCCTGCGATATTGACGATGACGGGAACCTGCCACTTTGCCCATACTGGGGCTCTGTCGCGTATGAGCGCATCCACTCCGGCGTTTTGCAGGCCGATGGCGTTGAGCATGCCGCCGGGCGTTTCCGCGATGCGCGGCTGTTTATTGCCCTCGCGCGGGGCAAGGGTTGTCCCCTTGCAGACGATGGCTCCCAGCCGCTGGATGTCGCACAGCGCGCTCATTTCTTCGCCGTAGCCGAAGGTGCCGGAAGCGGCTATCACAGGGTTGGCAAGGGCAAGCCCGCATTTGCTGCGGGGCGCAAGTTCGGCGGACATATCCAGTTTTTCAGTACTCAAAGCTTGATAATTATATTCCCATGCGCCTGTATCGGCAATAGCATACAGCAATCGGCGGTTAGCAGTACTCCGAAATCCGAGAAATCACAAGCGATATTTTAAATTTTCGGCTGGACTATTGAATAATCCCGTTAAAAGGGCTAAACTGGTTGCTAATGACAGGCAAGAGTGTTTATTCTTTGATTCAATCAAGTCATTCACGCCAGTGGATGGCAGGGTTTATATTGTTCTTCGCCAGTTAATACTGGCAGGCTTCCTTTAGTCACAGGTTTTTTGAAATTTAATTCAACGCAATATTCGGATAGTCAATAACAGGTTAACGTAACCGCAGGAGAAGGCTATGACCGACGTAAAATACAAGCTGATCCGGCTTCGTTTAGATAAAGAACGCAAGCTTATGACTGAGCAATTGGCGCAGATTCGCGCCGATCGCTCATCCGAGGACCGCCGTGAAGGCAGTCCATTCGGCAAGCGGGAGGAAGAAGCCTCGGAAACTGCAGATCTTGAGAACATGATGGCGCAGGAGCAGCGCGTCGTTGACCATCTGGCGGATATTGAGACGGCTCTTAAAAAAATCGATGCCGGAACATTCGGAATATGCGAGAAGTGCGGCCGCCCCATAGAAATCGCCCGCCTGGAGGCTATGCCGACTGCCAAACTGTGCATGGAAGACGCCCGGAAAAATGTCTGATAAAACCCGGCGGCTCTCTATAATTTTTCCGATAGCGGCTGTCACATCAGTCGTGCTGGATCAGTTGACCAAGTTCTGGGTGAAAAACACTATTCCGCTCTACGGCTCATGGCCCGAGGATGGTTTTTTCTGCATTACTCATGGACGGAATACCGGCGCAGCTTTCGGCATTTTTCAGGACGGGCGCGTGCCTCTAACCATCATTTCCTGTATCGGAACGGTAGTAATACTGTATATCGCCCTTATTTTCTCCCGCCGTTTTACTTTCCTCAGATGGAAGTCCAGCATGCTGGCGCTGGGGCTTATTCTGGGCGGAACCGTAGGAAATCTTATCGACCGTGCCTTTATCGGATATGTCACCGATTTCATCAAGGTTTGGGAATGGCCTGATTTCAATATTGCCGATTCCTCTCTGGTGGTAGGCGGAATACTTTTGGCATGGAACCTCATACGCGCCTCGAGCATGGAGGGGCAGGGTGGAGCAGCCGCTTCAACTGACGGCAAGTAGCACAGGAGAGAGGCTTGACCTCTTTATAGTGCAGCAAATTCCTGAGTTTACCCGCAGCTTTGTGCAAAAACTCATTCAAGATGGACATATTACGCTCAACGCAAAGCCGGCCAAATCCAGCGTCAAATTAAAGGCAGGCGATGTAGTCTCTATTATCGTTCCTCCGCCTGCGCCTTGTGATATAGAAGCTGAGGACATCCCGATAAGCATTGTTTACGAGGACGATGACCTGCTGGTGGTTGACAAGCCTGCCGGAATGACCACTCACCCCGCCCCTGGCAGCCCCTCTCACACCCTGGTTAACGCTGTGCTGTCACACCTGCCGGCTTTGCCCGATAGCGGCAGTCCTGCCCGTCCCGGCATAGTTCACCGTCTGGATAAAGATACATCCGGCCTTATCATAATAGCCAAAACGTCTGCCGCGCTGGCTAAACTGTCGGCGCAGTTTAAATCCCGCGTGGTCAAGAAAGCATATATAGCGCTGGTTAAAGGGAAACTTAAACCTGCCAGCGGCATTATCGACGCTCCCATCGGCAGAGACCGATCTCACCGCCAGAAGATGTCCATAACGGATTCAGGCCGTCCGGCGCGCACGGCTTACACCACTCTCGAAAATTATAAAGACTATACGCTGGCGGAAGCCAGACCGGAAACCGGGCGTACGCACCAGATACGCGTGCA
>CAYRSY010000100.1:0-5313 GCA_964427105.1 uncultured Dehalococcoidales bacterium | reverse complement strand
ACTGGTTGACAAACCAAAAATAATCTACTATAGTCTTTTCAATCGAATATTTAAAGGCTGGGAACAAGACTAGTAAGCTTGAAAGCGAAGCCCAGAGAGCCGGGTAAGGTGTGAGCCGGTGCTAGCGCAGAAGCTGAATGGACTTGGGAGCCGCCGACCAAAATCCATATCTGGATAGTAGGTTTGGACGTAATGGGAGCGTTATTAAACCCTGGGATATCTTGCTTGCAAGCAACGTATCCGAACGAGGTTCTGATTTTATCAGGACAAAGAAGGGTGGCACCGCATTAGGAAGCCTCCTGCCCCTTCAAGGGTAGGAGGCTTTTTTATTTGTAAGGAGGCCTATATGGGAGTAAAGCGCTGGCCCGGTCGGGCCGAGATTATTTAAACAACAGCGGTACATTCTGAAGAATCATTAAATAGTTAATAAAAGGAGAGAAACAAATGGATACTATCAAGTACAATCTTTCTGAAAAGGAAATGCCAAACAGGTGGTATAACATCCAGGCTGACCTGCCTGAACCTCTGCCACCGTATTTACACCCTGCCACCAAGCAACTGCTAGGCCCAGCTGATCTTGCGCCGTTGTTCCCCATGGAACTTATCAAACAGGAAGTCAGTCAGGAGCGCTACATAGATATACCAGAAGAGGTGCAAGAAGTGTACAGGCAGTACAGACCATCACCTCTTTATCGGGCACGCCGTTTAGAAAAAGCTCTGGACACTCCGGCGCACATCTACTACAAAATGGAGGATGTCAGCCCTGCCGGTTCACATAAACTTAACACAGCAATAGCGCAGGCTTATTACAATAAGAAAGAAGGCGTCAAGCGCCTGACCACCGAGACAGGCGCAGGGCAATGGGGAAGCGCATTATCACTCGCCTGTAAACTGTATGACATCGAACTAAAAGTTTATATGGTTAAAATCAGCTACCAACAGAAACCCTACCGCCGAATGATGATGGAAACTTGGGGAGCCCGGTGCGTTCCCAGTCCTAGCCCCGATACCAATTCAGGACGCGCTGCTTTAGCCGCAGATCCCAACAGCCCCGGCAGTCTGGGACTGGCCATCAGTGAGGCTGTTGAAGACGCCGCCCCACGCGAAGATTCGCACTATGCGCTGGGCAGTGTGCTCAATCACGTGCTGCTGCATCAGACAGTAATTGGGCAGGAATGCCAGAAACAAATGGAGATGGCAGGCGAATATCCCGACGTAGTTATCGCCTGCGTAGGCGGCGGATCCAATTTTGGCGGTATCGCTTTGCCATTTGTCCATGACAAGCTCACCAAGGGGAAGAAGACACGCATAATCGCCGTAGAGCCCACCAGCTGTCCATCGCTTACCAAAGGTCTCTACGCCTATGACTACGGCGACGTAGCAGGTCTGGCGCCAATCGCCAAGATGTTCACCCTGGGCAGCCATTTCATTCCTCCCCCCGTGCATGCCGGCGGTCTGCGCTATCATGGCATGGCTCCTATAGTAAGCCATCTGCATAAACTAGGGATTATCGAAGCAAAAGCAGTTTTCCAACTCCCCACCTTTGAGGCCGGAATCACCTTCGCTCGCAGCGAAGGCTTCATCAGCGCGCCTGAAACCAACCATGCTATTCGTGCTGCCATTGACGAGGCCATTATTTGTCGCGAAACCGGTGAGAAGAAAGTTATTCTTTTCAATCACAGCGGTCACGGACATTTCGATATGACAGCCTACGATGCCTATCTGTCCGGCAAGCTTGCCGACTACGAATATTCAGATGAAAAGGTTAAAGAAGCACTGGCTTGCCTGCCTAAAATCTAAAACGATAAATTTCACGCAAAAAGAAGGGCGGCTTTTTTGCCGCCCTTCTTTTTTAATCCGAACAGGGTATTAGTTCAGCTTGACAACACCCAGTGTTATGGGATGCCCTCCGAGCTTATGCTCTTCTGTAAAGGCATCCGCCGGAGGCATTTCAGACATTATTTCACGCGATAGTGTTTCATGCTTGATATAGACTTCAAAGTCTGAAAATACTTCCTTCACATAGTCATCTGACTGATAGTAGGTCACTATATAATCGGCAATTTCAAAACCAGCGGTTTTACGCATGGTTTGCAGGCGATGAACAATCTCACGCGTCAACCCTTCTTTGGCCAGGTCTGGAGTGATATTGGTATCGACAGCTACTCCCAGTTCGCCATCTTCGCTAAAAGCACTCACAGTGTAAGCCGTTTCATTTGCATCAATCTCGTCCGAAAATACCAGCGATTTAACGTTAAGTTCCTCCAGTATCTGGTCCTCGGAGCGTTTCAAGCCCTTTTTCTCGGCGGCAGAGCGCACACGTACAATGGCGGCGTTTAGCGGTTGTCTTACCTTTATGGCCGTTAACGCCCGGGACGCACGGCCAAGGCTCGACACTTTCATTGCCAGCCTGATGTCAACAGACATATTCTCATCAATAAGACTCTCGTCAGCTTTGGGGAAATCCGCCAGATGCACGCTTTCAGGGGCATCGGGATAAACCTTAACTATCAGATTCTGATATAGTTCCTCAGCCAGGAAAGGCATGAACGGCGCCAAAAGTTTTGAAAGTGTTACCAGACATTTATACAAAGTCTGATAGGCTGCCAGCTTATCTGTATCACTCTCGCTCTTCCAGAAGCGCCTTCGGGAACGGCGCACATACCAGTTGGACAGAAAGTCCACGAAACGCTCGATAGCGCGCCCGGCATCGGTGATATTGTAGCTGTCGAGATCAGCCGTAACCTCTTTGACAAGCTGATTGAGTTCTGACAAAATCCAGCGATCCAGTTCTGAAGGCGCAGGATGGCTGGCATCCATAGCCGGATTGTAATCGTCGATATTGGCATAAGTTACGAAAAACGAATATACATTCCACAGTATAAGCATGAACTGGCGCGTCACCTCAGAAACAAGCTGTTCCGAAAAACGCCGCGCATTTCCGGGAGGAGCTGCGGTGAATAAATACCAGCGCAGCGCATCTGCGCCATACTTTTGTAACACAGGTAGAGGCTCTACGATATTGCCTTTCGACTTGCTCATCTTCTCGCCCTGCCCATCCAGAATATGCCCCAGGCAAATGACGTTTTTATAACACGGCCTGTCGAAAAGCAGTGTGGAAAGGGCATGCAAGCTATAAAACCAGCCGCGCGTCTGATCCACAGCCTCACAGATATAGTCGGCAGGGAATCGTCCGTCTTCGAAAATACCTGCGCTTTCATGGTCAAATGGATAGTGCCACTGGGCAATTGGCATAGCGCCCGAATCGAACCAGCAATCGATAACTTCGCTGACTCTCTTCATACGCCCGTCACACCTAGCACAATCAAACGTAGCCTCATCGACATAAGGCCTATGCAGGTCGAGTGGTTCCTGCAGACCGTTAAATCCAACCTTGGCCTTTAACTCCTCGACACTGCCTATGCATTCCTGGGCAGCGCATTTGTCGCATTGCCATACCGGCAGCGGAGTTCCCCAGTACCGTTCACGCGAAAAAGCCCAATCCACATTATTTTTCAGCCAATCGCCAAAGCGGCCTTCTTTTATGTGCTCCGGTACCCAGTTAATCTGCTCATTCCCGACAATCAACCTGTCTTTAAGCATGGCAGTTTTGATATACCAGGATTGTTTGGCATAATACAGAAGAGGCGTGCTGCACCTCCAGCAGAATGGATAGGTATGATGTATAATTTCAGCCTTTAATAACAATCCTCTGGATTTAAGGTCAGCTATAATTTCCTTGTCGGCACTCTTGACAAACTTGCCGGCAAAAGGATAGTTTCCGGTTATTTTGCCCTGCAAATCCACCTGCTGCACGAAGTCCAGCCCTTCCGTCCGCCCCGCATCGAAATCAGCCTCGCCAAACGCCGGCGCCACATGCACAATGCCCGTGCCGTCATCCATAATGACAAAAGCGGTAGCTATCACCCTATAGCTGAGGTTCGCATCATCCGCCTCCTGTTTAATGACAGGGCTGGATTGTGTGCCTCCTGTCTGAAAGCGTCTTCTCTCGACTCCGAATTCATGGGGGTTATACAGAGGAGTATATTTCAAGCCCACAAGGTCGTAACCTTTTACAGTTGCCGATACGCGGGCATGCGACAATCCTGCAGCTTCAAGCCTTGCGCTAGCCAGTATGATATTTTCTCCCTCAAGCTCTAATACCGCATATTCAGCATCTGCACATACGGCAAGCGCTGTATTGCCGGGCAATGTCCACGGCGTAGTGGTCCATGCCAGCAGGTAAAACGGCACGTGGGGATTGGCCCCGCCGCTAATGAGTTTCCCTATATCGGACTGTGCGGTTAATTTGAACTTTATGTAAACAGAGGGATCAGGAGTATCATCCTTGTAGCCCTGGGCTACTTCGTGAGACGAAAGAGAGGTTCCGCAACGCGGGCAATGCGGAGTCACACGGTAGCCCTGGTAAATCAGCCCTTTATCCCATAATTGCCTGAGTATCCACCATCCGCTCTCAATGTAGCTGTTGTTCATGGTAATATACGGATGTTCCAGGTCAACCCAGAATCCTATACGTTCAGTAAGCGCATCCCACTCTTTCAAATAGCGGAAAACGCTCTCGCGGCATTTGGCATTAAATTTGTCGATGCCGTAACTCTCGATATCCGTTTTGTTGGAAAAACCCAGTTTCTTCTCTATCTCAAGTTCAACCGGCAGCCCGTGGGTGTCCCAACCCGCGATACGCGGGGTATAATATCCCTGCATAGACTTGTATCGCGGAATCACATCTTTAAAAACGCGCGAAATAACGTGGTGGATACCTGGTTTTCCGTTGGCCGTCGGAGGTCCTTCATACATCGTGAAACGCTTCGCTCCGCGCCTGTTTTCCACGCTGCGTTTGAATATATCTTTCTCCCGCCAGAATGTTAAAAGAGCTTCTTCCATCTGAGAGAAATTTGCCCGGCTGCCTACTGCTTTGAACATATTTTCCCCTTATAAAAAAATAATCCCGTCCTTCGAGGACGGGAACTTCCCGCGGTACCACCCCACTTTTCCGCCCGCAGGCGGAACTCTCATGGAGCACAAACATGCTCCGTCAGTTATAACGGCTGACATCCGGCAACGGCCTACTTTCCCGTTTACGAACGGATTTCGGCTGGCAGCTCAGGAGGGATTTTCGAAAAGAGCGGCAGGTCTGCTTTCACCATACCAGACTCGCTTTCCGTCGCTGTTTTTCCTACTCTTCTCCGTCAAAGCCTTTAGATGGTTATTAAGTTGTCCTTATTATAACACTTATCCGTTTCTGGGAATAACAACAACTTTACGGGCTTCACCGAAGCCCTCGCTCTCCGT
>CAYRSY010000099.1:0-5462 GCA_964427105.1 uncultured Dehalococcoidales bacterium | reverse complement strand
AATCACGGCAGCATTTGTCTTCTTCTATACGCTGGTGGTTTTCTGGAACAACGCCGTAGCCATAACGGCTGCGTAACAGGCCTCATAATCCGGTCTTCCCAGAGGCAGATATTTATCGTTTGCCCCATCATATAAGTTATTCTAATATTGACAATCAGTTTTTCCTATGCTAAACTCAGCTCTGTTCTTATGCCTGATAAACCTTTGCGCCAGCCTAAAACAAAAGATGAGATGGCATCCGTCATCGAAAAGATAGGATTGATTGAGAAGGCCGGTTTCGGAGAAGTCAGAATCCTTATCCGCAACGGCTGCATCTACAGAATCCAGACCATCGAGGATGAAATGGTGAAAGCCCCGGCAGATTCAACCAAAACCGCTGAATGAATCTGAATATAGGCAAGCCCTAACGGAAAAACCTTGAAGGGCGACTCACGTTAAGTGAGTCGCCCTATTTTTTTAGGAGGTGTAGCGGACAGCAGAACAAGTAAAGAACAAAGAGCGGTTTATGTAAAAAAGAGTCTATTTTGATATTAAAGCCATAAAAATATAAACAAAGGAGCAAAGATGTCTGAGAGAGAACAGATCTCCAGAAGGGAATTTCTGAAAGACGCAGGGCTGATCTTCGGCGGGGCCGCCGTCGGCTCCATTTCGCTGATGAGCGCCTGCAATAATGATGAAAAAACGGCGGCGCAGACAACCTGCAGCAACACTCCCGCCGCGACGGTAATCGCATCGGCCGGAACTGCCTCCGTTGAGTTGACGGTGAACGGATTCACCTCGGCAGTGCAGGTAGAACCCAACATGAGCCTTGCCGAAGTGCTGAGAGACAAACTCAACCTTACGGGAACCAAGGTAGGCTGCGACCGGGGTACCTGCGGCGCCTGCACTGTCCTGGCTAACGGCAAGCCCGTGCTGTCATGTATGATGCTGGCCATCGAGTGCGGCGGCATAAACATCACCACTATAGAAGGGTTGGCAAACGGAGCCACGCTGCATCCGTTACAGCAGGCTGTATATGAGCACACCGGCTACCAGTGCGGTTTCTGCACGCCCGGCGTGATCATGGAAGCCAAGGCGCTGCTGGATGAAAACCCGAATCCCACGGTGGAGGAGATTAAGGCAGCTCTCGGCGGGCATATTTGCCGCTGCGGTTCTTTTTACTCCTTCATCGAGTCCGTGCAACTGGCAGGAGGTAAAAAATAATGGCCGATGAATTAACGGTAATAGGAGTCAATTTGCCCCGCCCCAACGCCATGCCGCTCGTTACAGGAGCAGGCATGTTCCTCAGAGACATGAAATTCCCCGGCATGCTGCGCACCCGCATTCTGCGCAGCCCTCATGCCCATGCCAACATCACCAGCATAGATACGTCAAAGGCCGAGGCGATGCCCGGCGTGGCCGCCGTTCTGACCCACAAGAACATCCCTGCCGACTGGCCGGGCGCAACCGGTTACGGCAAAGGCAAGCATATCCGCATACTCAATCAAAAAGTACGCTTCGTGGGAGATCCTGTCGCCGTGGTGGCTGCCGAAACGCAGGACATTGCCGATTCCGCTGCAAAGCTCATAGAAGTGAAATATGAGACGCTTCCGGCCGTCTTTACCATGGAAGACGCGCTTAAGGAAGAAGCTCCCCAGCTTCACGAAATCTACCCCGGCAACGTCATTGCCGAATCCGCCTATGAATACGGCGACGTGGACACGGGATTTGCCGAATCCGATAAAATCGTGGAAGCCTCTTCCAGCCTTATCGCCGCTATTCCATCGGTTAATTTTGTCGAAGACTGCGGAACCGTCGCCTGGTGGGAAGGTGATAAGGTTACAGTAGTGCGCACTACCCAAAACTCCCCCTCCACCCTTACCAAGGTAACCGACTTTACGGGCATGCCGATAACCAATGTTCGCGTTATGTCAGCCCGTTTCGTCGGGGGCAGCGGCAATATCAAAGAGAACGCGCTCAAAGACCTGGAATTCGCCGTAACACTGGCGAAAATAACAGGCCGGAAGGTGGGCATTTTCCTGAGTAAGGAGGAATCGTTCCTGCAGTATCACAAGGAACGCCTGAGCGCGCAATACAAGATAGGCGTGAAGAACGATGGCACGCTTATGGCAATAGAAGGCTCTGTCACAGGAGACGCCTCGTCATACAACTATACAGCAGCAGCAGCCTACGGCGCGTCTCAGTTATGCTGGGTAGCCTATTCTCCGAATTTGAGATTCAATGATATTAAAACCGCCTTCACCAATAATCCCCCCGGCGGCGGCTGCCGCGGCTGGATATATCAGGAAGCCGAATGGACATTCATGCCTGCTCTGCAAAAAGCGATGGAAGCCATAGATATTGACCCCTTCGACTTTTACATGAAGAACACTCTTAAAATGGGCGACAGGTACTACTTTAACGGAGAAGTTACCTGCGATTGCGAACCTGTCGTAAATGCCGCCAGCGAGGCAGCTGCGGTGTTTGACTGGAAGAACAGGTGGAAGGGCTGGAAGAAACCAACTTCCACAAGCGGCAGCAAGGTGCGTGCCATAGGCATAGGCTGGGGCGGCAACGGCTCCAGCAACAATACCAACTACACCGCCACGGTGGCTTTAAGCAGCAACGGCACTATAAGCATCACCCCTTCTGAAGATGAAATGGGAAACGGCAACCGCACCAACCCCTGGAGAAACGTGGCCGAAGTGCTTAAAGTGCCTCTTAATTCCGTCAAAGGCCCCCCCGGCGATACCGACGCACAGCCGTTTTATGCCTGGACAGTAGCCTGCGGTACATTTGCCATCGGACGCGCCGTCAAACGGGCCGCCGAAGACGCCAGACGGCAACTGCTGGAAATGGCCGCGCCCAAAATGGGCGTCACAGCAGAAGAACTGGACACAAAGGACAGGGTGGTTTTCGTCAAGGCCGACACTGGCAAACGCATGGCCTGGAATCTGGTTATAAGCAACAATTGTTCTATCGTAGGCACAGGCGAGAATATTATGGAGAAGGGACGCTATCCTGAAATCCAGTGCGCCATGGTAGAAGTAGAAATCGACACGGAAACCGGCTCCATGGACATTACCGACGTCGTGCACGCCGGCGACGTAGGCAAGATTGTCAGTCCGGGCGACTGCGCTCAGCAGGCCGTCTGGAGTCTGGTGAATGACGGCAACAGGGAGGCTTATGTCTGCGACACAGCCACCGGGCGCGTGCTGAACCCCAATTATCTGGACATGAAATGCTGCACCTTCGCCGAGTTGCCGAACTTCCAGGCAGTGCTGACTGAAACTCCCAGCGAAGAAGCCCCTTATGGAGCAAGAGCAATGGCAGAGACAGTGGCAGTGCCCGTCACGCCCGCCGTCATCATGGCAATCTATAACGCCACAGGAACAATGATGGAACTGCCCGTCACACCCGCCAAAATTCTGGCTGCGCTGGGCAAGGCATAGGAGTATAAAGATGAAAACCTTTACACACATAAACGCGGGAACGGTAAAAGAAGCATCGGCGGCGCTATCGGAGCATAACGGCAAGACTGTCCTCATCGCCGGCGGCACCGATCTGATAGGAATTCTAAAGGACGCAGTTCTTCCGTCCTGTCCTGAAACACTGGTTAACATCAAAACCATATCAGGCATGGACTATATCAGGGAAGAAAGCGGTGTGCTCAAGATAGGCGCTCTTGCCAAACTGAGTGAAATCGCCAAAAACAGCGCCGTGTCTTCCAAATATGCCGCGCTGGCGCAGGCAGCAGCCGCTGTCGGTTCGCCGGACCTCCGCAATATGGGCACTATCGGCGGCAATATCTGCCAGCGCGTGCGCTGCTGGTACTACCGCTCTTCCGATAACTATTTCAACTGCAAAAGAAAAAACGCGGGCGGCGTCTGTTATGCCATGGCAGGAGACCACCGCTACCACTCCATTTACGGGACGTCCGGCGGGTGCATTGCGGTCAATCCATCGGATACCGCGCCTGCGCTGGTGGCTCTCGGCGCCAGCATAAAAACCAGCAAGAGAACAATGGCTGCCAAGGACTTCTTTACAGCCACCGGCAGCGATAGCACCACCGTGCTGGAAGAGGATGAGATAGTAACCGAGATTCAGATACCTGAACCCCCGAAGGGAACCAAAAGCGCATTCGTAAAATTCGCCATAAGGAAATCCATCGACTTCCCCATCGTCAATTGCGCCGCGGTCATCACGTCTTCAGGCGGAACTGTCAGCGCCGCCAGCATCGTTCTCAACGCGGTGCAGGGTATGCCGCACAAAGCAACTACTGCCGAGGACACTATCAAGGCCTGCGCCATAGACGAAACCACAGCCCAGGCCGCAGGCGATGCCGCTGTCACAGCAGCGACTCCCCTTGCCGGCAATAAGTACATGGTTCAGATCGCCCGCACACTGGTAAAGCGCGCCGTTCTGGCTTGCAGGTAAAAAGAGAGCCATTAATCTGGATAAAAGCGGGGCTCTTACCTGAGTGGCGGAGCCCCGTCCTGTTCTGCTATATTGATAGCGTTATATCCCTAAAGGTAACAGGAGGCCGATATGCGCAAACTATGTGAACTGGTAATTCTGATTAAGGGCGGAGGAGAGCTGGCCAGCGCCATAGCGCACCGCCTGCACCAAAGCCATTTCAGGGTATGCCTCACAGAGCGGCCTCATCCTCTTGCGGTCAGCCGCGGCACTACTTTCTGTGAAGCCGTGTTCGACAAGACCAAGATCATCGAAGGCGTGACGGCGGAACTGACCCCGTGCAACCCGGAGGCAATCGAAAAGGTCTGGCAGCGCGGCAACATCCCGCTGGTAATTGACGAGAAAGCGGAAATAAGGCATGCGCTCAAACCGGATGTGCTGGTTGACGCCATCTCAGCCAAGAGGAATACCGGTACCTCAATCAACGACGCGCCGCTGGTAATCGGCCTGGGGCCGGGTTTCTGCGCCGGCAGGGACGCGCATATAAACGTGGAAACCAATCACGATAACAACCTCGGAAAAGTCATATTGAAGGGAGAACCCAAGGCCTTCACCGGACTGCCGGTCAGCATCGGCGGGCTGGATGTCGGCAGGGTTATCTGGGCGGATAAAGAGGGGCTTTTCAAAACGGATTATAAAATCGGCGACGTGGTGGAAGCACGCCAGGTTATCGCATATCTGGGAGACACACCGCTGGAAGCGCCGGTAGGCGGAATGATACGCGGATTGATGAGGGACGGCGTAACCGCGCCCAAAACCGCCAAGATAATCGAGATAGATCCGGTGAACGAGCCGGACGTGTGTTTTTCGATAAGGGACAAGTGGCGGTCGGTGGCAGGCGGCGTGCTGGAAGCCATCATGATGAAATATAACCTTCCCTGTTAGGGAATTTAGATAAATAATACGGATCAAATGTAGGGGCGCAGCATGCTGCGCCCTGCCGCTTCCATAAGTCGTTGCGAGTTCACCTATTGCGATGAGCCTGTCCTGAGCGGAGCGAAGGAAAG